>NZ_JBITIE010000029.1:0-75159 GCF_044458665.1 Streptomyces sp. NPDC050422 | reverse complement strand
ACGAGGACTTCCCGGCGCCTTGCGATCGCACGCACCAGACGCCGCCCGGCCCGCCCTCCGGGCGGACGGCGCTACTTTCGAAACACGCCCTACGCGTGCCCCCCGACCGTCACCTTTCCCACCGTCAGCTCGGGCTTCCCCTCCATCACCTCGCCCACCCGGGCCACCTGCTGCTCCAGCTCCCGGAGCTGTCCGGCCGTCAGCGGGGACAGCGGCTCCACCGTCACCGCGATCCGCCGGCCCGAGCGGCGCTGGTGCCAGACCCCGGCCACGGTGCCGTCGACCAGCAGCACCGGGAAGTTGCCCGCCTGACCGCCCGCCAGTGCCCGGGTGTAGGCGGCGCCCGGGAAGAGCCTCTCGCGGGGCTGGGACGCGATGACGAAGGCGTCGAAGTAGGGGAGCAGCCGCACCCCGCGTACCGGCTGCGAGGGGAAGACGGTGTCGCCCGTCACCACCCAGGCCGGGCTGCCGTCCTCGTACACCACCTCTTCGATCGCCCCGTCCGCCGCCAGTCCCGCGAACAGCTCCGACGCCCAACGTCCGGGTGCCGCGAGCCATTTGGCGAAGTGCTGCGGGGTGGCGGGGCCGTACGCGTGGAGGTAGCGGCGGACGAGCGCGGCGAGCGCCGGTGGTCCGTCGAGCGGGGTGACGTCCGCGCGGGTGTAGGTGACCTTGCGGCCGCGGTCCGGGCCGAAGCAGAGGACTCCGCGGTGGGACGCCAGATGCGTCACCTGACGCCAGCGCGGCCACAGGGTCTGGAAGGCCGGCATCACCGGCTCACCCGCCCAGGCCCCGGCGCGCGCGATGACCGCCTCGGTGAGCTCGTCGACGGTCAGCTCCGCGCCGGTCAGGGCGTCGGCGATCGCCGCGAGCACCTCCTCGGTCTGCTCCGGTGTCATCCGCACCCCTTCCGGCTGGGTGGCGCGGCCCGCCGGCAGGGCGGACAATGCCCCGGTCCACAGCGGGAGTTCGGCGGCCGACACCAGATGGACCGTGCCGCGCGGCCCGAACGTCTTGACCAGGGTCCGGTCCGTCCACAGGGCCTTGCGTACATCGGCGCGGGTCAGCTCCCGGCTCCGCAGCCCCACGGAGAGCTCGGCGGCGGACAGGACCTGTGCGTGCGCGGCCGGCATCGACTCGACCACGGCGGCCGGGGAGGCGGCGAGCGGGTCCGTCAGGCCCTGGCGCTCCATCCGGCGGGTGTTCGCTCCGGACCGGGTCACGGTTGCGCTTGGCGTCGTCATGAACCGAAAGCTATCGGCCCATCAGGTCAGTTCCTGTCCTCATGCCCGGCCGCCCATGACCCTCTGTGAAGCCGGAGGGTGGTGACCGCGGTCGGCGCCGGACGCGGCCGCCATGACCGGAATGTGCACATCCTGTGTACGTCCTGTGGGCGATTTCGGCGTCAAGGCGGCCCCGTCGGGAGTCTGTGCAGCTCACAGCCCCGCGGAGGGCCGAATTACGTGCACGTAGCAGAGCCCCGCACATTCGGAGAGTAATTATTTCGTGGCGTGGCACGCGGCATCACTTACGAAGGGTTATGGTGGAAACCCCCCCTCGGGCCGGTCCGTAACCCCCCCCCACGGACCGGCCCGTTTTTTTGTGCCCCGGTACTGCCGGGTCCGTACCGCAGTCGCGGTCGTGAGCCCGGCAGCCCGTCAGAGGCCGCCGCTCAGGCCCGCCCGGCCCAGATGTTGGTGCCCGCGGTGTCCACGGCGAAGGTGTCGATCTCCTTCAACTCCTCGGCGGACAGCGCCGGAGCGGACAGCGCCGCGACGTTCTCCTCCAGCTGCCCCACGCTCGACGCGCCGATCAGGGCCGACGTCATACGGCTGTCACGCAGCACCCAGGCGATGGCCAGCTGGGCGAGCGACTGGCCGCGGCGACGCGCGATGTCGTCCAGCCCGTTCAGCCGGCGGACCACCTCGTCCGAGAGCAGGCCAGGGTCGAGGGACTTGCCCTGCGTGGCGCGCGAACCCTCCGGGATGCCCTTCAGGTACTTGCCGGTCAGCAGGCCCTGGGCGAGCGGTACGAAGGAGATGCAGCCCATGCCGGCCGTCTCCAGGGTGTCCAGCAGCCCGTCGTCCTCGGTCCAGCGGTTGATCATCGAGTAGGACGGCTGGTGGATCAGGGCCGGCACGCCCATCTCCTTCAGCAGCCGGGCCGCCTCGGCGGTCTGCTCGGAGGTGTACGAGGACACCCCCACGTACAGCGCCTTGCCCTGCCGCACGGCGGAGGCCAGCGCCCCCATCGTCTCCTCCAGCGGAGTGTCCGGGTCGAAGCGGTGCGAGTAGAAGATGTCGACGTAGTCGAGCCCCATCCGCTTCAGCGAGGCGTCGAGCGACGACAGCAGGTACTTGCGCGAGCCCCACTCCCCGTACGGCCCGGGGTGCATGTCGTACCCCGCCTTGGTGGAGATGACCAGCTCGTCGCGGTAGGAGGCGAAGTCCTGCGCGAAGATCTTCCCGAAGTTGAGCTCGGCGGAGCCGGGCGGCGGGCCGTAGTTGTTGGCCAGGTCGAAGTGGGTCACGCCGAGGTCGAAGGCCCGGCGCAGGATGGCGCGCTGCGAGCCGAGTGCGCGGTCGTCGCCGAAGTTGTGCCAGAGGCCGAGCGAGACGGCCGGGAGCTTGAGGCCGCTGCGGCCGGTGCGGCGGTACTCCATGGAGTCGTAGCGCGAGGCGTCGGCCAGATAGGAGGAAGAGGAATCAGTCACGATTCCTGCCTATCACGGACGTGCGACAGGCCGGTTATCACGGACTTGTGACAGGCCGGGTTGGGCCGGTGCGCCGCCTGCGCAGTAATGTGGCGGCTTCGGGACCGCACGGCACGGCGGGGCGATCGCCCCCTTCCGGTGCGGCGATCCCCAGGTGGACGACCCCGGACCCCGGGCATGGGGCGGGCGTGCCCGCACGGAACCGAGAGGTGGACTCAGTGAACTTGCGCGACCTGGTGTACGGGCTCTACGCGCGCCGGGTGGAGGCCCGCCTCGATCACGCCCAGGTGCCCAAGCACATCGGCGTCATCCTCGACGGCAACCGGCGCTGGGCGAAGGCGTCCGGCGGCACCGCCGCGCAGGGGCACCAGGCCGGTGCGGACAAGATCAAGGAGCTCCTCGGCTGGTGCAGCGAGACGGACGTCGAGGTCGTCACGCTCTGGATGCTCTCCACGGACAACTTCGACCGGCCCGAGTCCGAGCTCATCCCGCTCCTCGGCATCATCGAGAACACCGTGCGCGACCTGGTGGCGGACGGGCGCTGGCGCGTCCACCACGTCGGCACGCTCGACCTGCTGCCCGCGCACACCCAGACGGTCCTCAAGGAGGCCGAGCAGGCCACCGTGGGGGTCGACGGAATACTGGTCAACGTCGCCGTCGGCTACGGCGGGCGCCAGGAGATCGCGGACGCGGTCCGTTCCCTGCTGCTCGACCACTCCGAGAAGGGCACCTCCTTCGAGGACCTGGCGGAGATCGTCTCCACCGACCTGATCTCCGAGCACCTCTACACCCGGGGACAGCCGGACCCCGACCTCGTGATCCGCACCAGCGGTGAGCAGCGTCTTTCGGGCTTCATGCTCTGGCAGAGCGCGCACTCCGAGTACTACTTCTGCGAGGTCTTCTGGCCGGCGTTCCGCCGCGTCGACTTCCTGCGGGCCCTGCGCGACTACGCGGCCCGCCACCGCCGCTACGGCGGCTGACACCACGGGGCTTCCCCGGCCTGCCGGCGTCCCCCGGCCCTGAAACGCCGGACAGCCCCCAGCGCGGCGTTCGAGTACGGAACCGCCCAGGTGGTGTGCTCCCACCCACGGTCGCGGGCGACCACTCCCCGTTCACCCCGCCGGCCCAGGGCGGCATGGCTTGGCGTGTTCGAGGGCATACCCCTGACAGGTCGACGTCCGGTCATCAACCAGGCGGACGTCGTGTCCAAGTGAGCGGCATGGAGTCCGCTCGCCCGGGAGGCCCTTTGCACACGAAGGACCGTACATACAGTGCGGCCGACGCGGAGGGCCGGCGCTCGGCCCGCGCAAGGTGGCCGGAGCCCGGCCCGTCCTCTCCCTTTGGGATGCTCCGCGACGCCGTCGCACCCCAACCTCGTCCGAGGGGGTACGTCCTTCCGTGGTGACCAGCACAAAGCGCCGCATGCCCGACAGGCGCACCTACGTTCTCGACACCAGCGTCCTGCTGGCCGATCCCAACGCCATGTCCCGGTTCGACGAGCACGAAGTCGTGCTCCCGATCGTCGTGGTCACGGAACTGGAGGCCAAACGGCACCACCCCGAGCTCGGGTACTTCGCCCGGCAGGCCCTGCGCCTGCTGGACGACTTCCGGGTCCGGTACGGCCGGCTGGATGCCCCGATCCCCCTCGGGGATCTGGGCGGGACGCTCCGCGTCGAACTCAACCACTCCGATCCCGGTGTCCTTCCCGCCGGCTACCGGTTGGGGGACAACGACTCACGGATTCTCGCGGTCGCACGCAATCTCCAGGCCGAGGGGTACGACGTCACGGTCGTCTCCAAGGACCTGCCACTGCGCATCAAGGCATCGTCGGTCGGCCTCCTCGCCGAGGAGTACCGGGCGGAACTCGCCATCACCGACTCCGGCTGGACCGGGATGTCCGAACTGCCCCTCTCCGCCGAACAGGTCGACCTGCTCTTCACCGAGGAGACGCTGTACGTCCCCGAGGCCGCCGAGCTGCCGGTGCACACCGGCCTGGTCCTCCAGTCCGAACGGGGCAAGGCGCTCGGCCGGGTGACGCCCGAGGGCAACGTCCGGCTCGTCCGGGGCGACCGGGAGGCCTTCGGCATCCACGGCCGAAGCGCCGAGCAGCGCATCGCCCTGGACCTCCTCCTGGACCAGGACGTCGGCATCGTGTCCCTCGGCGGCCGGGCCGGCACCGGCAAGTCGGCGCTGGCGCTCTGCGCGGGCCTCGAAGCGGTGCTGGAGCGCGGGCAGCACAAGAAGGTGATGGTCTTCCGTCCGCTGTACGCGGTGGGCGGACAGGAGCTCGGCTATCTCCCCGGCAGCGAGGCCGAGAAGATGAGCCCCTGGGCCCAGGCCGTCTTCGACACGCTCTCGGCCGTCTCCGGCCGAGAGGTGATCGAGGAGGTGCTGGGGCGCGGCATGCTGGAGATCCTGCCGCTCACCCACATCAGGGGCCGGTCCCTCCACGATGCCTTCGTGATCGTCGACGAGGCCCAGTCGCTCGAACGGAACGTCCTGCTGACCGTGTTGTCCCGCATCGGGGCCAATTCCCGGGTGGTGCTCACGCATGACGTGGCCCAGCGGGACAACCTCCGGGTCGGCCGGTACGACGGCGTGGTCGCCGTGGTCGAGAAGCTGAAGGGGCACCCCCTCTTCGCGCATGTGACGCTCACGCGTTCGGAGCGTTCCCGCATCGCCGCACTGGTGACCGAAATGCTGGAGGAAGGCCAGATCTGATACGGCTTGGGACAGTTGATGCCGCCCGGCGAGCGAAGGAGCTTAGCCGGGCGGCATCGTGTTGCGGCACCATTTCCGCAATTCATGTGCTCCAAACGAGGTGTGAGCTTTCACACGCAACAGAGAATTGCTTCGCGGCGTCCCGTTCCGGCAGAGTCTTGCTTCCGTCAGGCCCCGCATACGGCACACCGGCACCTCCAGAGGTGCCACGCACCACACAACTCAACAACCGCCGTCCGTATGCCGCCCGCGAGCACCACGCGGCGCTCCCTCCGGGGAGTGCCCACCGGGCCCGTGCCTCCCGTGACCCAAGCAGTAGGGAGGCCAGTGTCCAGGGGCACGATTGCGCCCGCGAGGTCACCTAAGCGGGCGATGCTGGAAGGACACCGTGTGAGCCGGATCTCGGTCCGGGGGTTCGCCGTGGCATCAGCCACAGCGGTAACCACCGTAGGCGCCGTCGTAGGCGTTGCAGCGGGCAGCACTCCCGCTGCTGACGACAACAACTTCGAGGCGACCGCAGCCGACACCACGCTGCTCGCAGATATCCCCGCGGGCCAGCAGGCCCAGGTGCAGACTGCATCGCTGACGCAGCAGGCCGACGCCCAGGCGTCCGCGGCCGACGCGACGGCGAAGAAGTCCGCCGAGGAGTCCGCCCGTGTGCAGGCTGCCAAGGACGCCAAGTCCAAGAAGGCGGCGGCCGAGGACAGGGTGGAGAAGGAGCGCCAGGAGAAGAAGGACGCCCAGGAGCGCGCAAGCCGCTCCGAGGTCCGCAGCGCCTCCGCGTTCGCGACGCAGGGCTCGTACAGCGTTGCCGAGATCCAGGCGATGGCGCGTCAGATGGTGCCCGCCGACCAGTTCCAGTGCTTCAGCAACATCGTGGACCACGAGTCGACCTGGAACTACCGGGCGACCAACCCGTCTTCCGGCGCGTACGGCCTCGTCCAGGCGTATCCCGGCTCGAAGATGGCGTCCGCCGGTGCCGACTGGCAGACC
The DNA here is from genome assembly GCF_044458665.1 of Streptomyces sp. NPDC050422. Classification (NCBI taxonomy): domain Bacteria; kingdom Bacillati; phylum Actinomycetota; class Actinomycetes; order Kitasatosporales; family Streptomycetaceae; genus Streptomyces; species Streptomyces sp. NPDC050422. The sequence goes on along the minus strand of NZ_JBITIE010000029.1, from coordinate 68,732 downwards.
AACCCGGCCACGCAGATCAAGTGGGGCCTCAGCTACATGAACGGCCGCTACGGCAGCCCGTGCGGTGCCTGGTCCTTCTGGCTGGAGCACCACTCGTACTAGAACCCTCATCGGTTCACCTCTCAACCTCACGAAGCCCCTCACCGTCCTACGGTGGGGGGCTTCGCGCGTGTACGGTCGGGCGGAGCCGTTTCCCGGGGGAGCGGTGGGGAGAGCGGACGGGGGTAGAGGAACAGTCATGTCGAAACTGCCGGGGTGGCTCGGACAACTGGGTGCTGAACTGACCAGGCTGGGAGAGCGCCTGGAGGATCGGCGGGAGGAAGCGGTGGCCGAGGACGACGCCGCACGCGAGAAGTCGTCGGTGACGGCCGACGCGCCCCCTCGCGATGCCGGGGCCGACGGGAGCGCGGCCGCGGCCGACCATGTGCCGCCGCCGCCCGCGTACGCCCCCTCCGTCTCCGCACGCCCCGATCCGGTCGCGGCCATCCCCTGGGGGATGCGGGTAGCGGCCGAGGCGGGCTGGCGGCTGCTGGTGCTCGCCGGCACCCTCTGGGTGCTCATGCGGGTCATCAGCGCGGTGCAGTTGGTGGTGCTGGCGTTCGTCGCCGCACTGCTCGTCACCGCGATGCTCCAGCCGACCGTCGCCCGCCTGAAGCGGTACGGGCTGCCGCGAGGACTGGCCACCGCTGTCACCGCGGTCCTGGGCTTCGTCATCATGGGCCTGGTCGGCTGGTTCGTGGTCTGGCAGGTCATGGACAACATCGACACCCTCTCCGACAAGGTGACGACGGGGATCGACGACCTGAAGAACTGGCTGCTGGACAGCCCGTTCCACGTGACCGACAAACAGATCAACGACATCGCGAAGAACCTCAGTGACACCGTCGGCACCAACACGGAGGCGATCACCTCCGCCGGGCTGCAGGGCGTCACCGTGATGGTGGAGCTCCTCACCGGGATGCTGCTGGCGATGTTCTCCACGCTCTTCCTGCTGTACGACGGCAAGCGCATCTGGCACTGGGTGCTCAGGCTCGTGCCCGCCCAGGCCCGGCCGGGTGTCGCGGGCGCCGGCCCCCGGGCCTGGCGGACGCTGACCGCCTATGTGCGCGGCACGGTGATAGTCGCCCTGATCGACGCCATCTTCATCGGCCTCGGGATCTTCTTCCTCGATGTGCCGATGGCCGTGCCGCTGGCCGTCTTCATCTTCCTGTTCGCATTCATCCCGCTCGTCGGGGCGGTGGTCTCCGGGGCGCTGGCGGTGGTCGTCGCCCTCGTCACCGAGGGCGTGTTCACGGCCCTGATGGTCCTGGCCGTGGTCCTCGCGGTGCAGCAGATCGAGGGCCACATCCTGCAGCCGTTCATCCTGGGCCGCGCGGTGCGGGTGCATCCGCTGGCCGTGGTGCTCTCGGTCGCCGCGGGCGGCATGATCGCCGGCATCGGGGGTGCGGTCGTCGCGGTGCCGCTGGTCGCGGTGACCAACACGGTGGTCGGCTATCTGCGGACGTACGGGCAGGAGGAGTCCCGTCGGCACTCGCCACCGCCGCACGGCTCGACCTCACTGGACGCGGCGCCCAATCCGGCGCCCGGCTCACCGCCGGAGAAGTTCGACGACGGCAGCGACGAGGAGCCGGCCGAGGTCGCGCCGAAGGCGCTCGGGGCGGAGACGTAGGAGCGGACACAGAAGAAGGGCCCCTCGGACGGTCGGTCGTCCTGGGGCCCTTCTCGTATGAGGGTTACCGCGGGTGTTACTCGGCGAGGACGGCCTCGGCCTCGAGGGTCACACCGACCGCCTGGATCACCGAGGCGATCTTGACGGCTTCCTGAATGGTCTCACGGTCCACGCCGGCCTGGCGCAGCACCTGCTCGTGGGAGTCCAGGCACTGGCCGCAGCCGTTGATCGCGGAGACCGCGAGCGACCACAGCTCGAAGTCGACCTTCTCCACGCCCGGCTTGCCGATCACGTTCATCCGCAGGCCGGCCCGGAGGTTCCCGTACTCGGGGTCCGACAGCAGGTGCCGGGTCCGGTAGAACACGTTGTTCATCGCCATGATGGCGGCGGCCGACTTCGCGGCGGTGTACGCCTCCGCGGAGAGGTTGGCCTTCGCCTCCGGCTCCAGCTCGCGCAGCACCTTCGGCGAGCGCGAGGCGATCGCGCAGGCGAGGACGGTGCCCCAGAGCTGCTGCTGCGGCAGTTCGCTGTTCCCGATGACCGAACCGAGGTTCAGCTTCAGGTCCTTGGCGAAGTCCGGAACGGCGGCCTTCAGTTCGTCGAGTGCCATGTCGGTCAGCTCACTCGCCCGAGAGGAGCGCGACCGGGTCCAGCGTGGTCTCGCCCTTGGTCCAGTTGCAGGGGCACAGCTCGTCGGTCTGCAGGGCGTCGAGGACCCGCAGGACCTCCTTGGGGTTACGGCCCACGGAACCGGCGGTCACCATCGTGAACTGGATCTCGTTGTTCTGGTCGACGATGAAGACGGCGCGCTGGGCGAAGCCGTCCTCGCCCTCGATGCCGAGGTCACGCATGAGCTCGTGCTTCGAGTCGGCCAGCATCGGGAAGGGCAGGTCGGTCAGGTCCGGGTGGTCCTTGCGCCAGGCGTGGTGCACGAACTCGGAGTCACCGGAGAAGCCGAGGATCTGGGCGTCACGGTCGGCGAACTCCTCGTTCAGCTTGCCGAACGCGGCGATCTCGGTGGGGCAGACGAAAGTGAAGTCCTTGGGCCACGCGAAGACGATCTTCCACTGACCCTCGTAGGTCTTGTGGTTGATCTGCTCGAACTCCTTGCCGCTCTCCAGCGAAACACAAGCGGTCAGATCGAACTCGGGGAACTTGTCACCGACAGTGAGCACGCGCTCTCCTTGCAGCGTAGGAATTCCCTTTTTGGGGGAGTTCCTGAGGGTTGGACGGTGTCCACCTTGGCACAGAGTGCATTGATCACGGAAATAGCTACACTCGGTCGTGATGATCGGAGGTGCCTATCAGTGGCCCATGGTAATCAGGGCATCCGGCCCAAACAGCCCAGCCTCTCGCAGCTGCGCGCCTTCGCAGCCGTCGCGGAGTATCTGCACTTCCGGGACGCGGCGGCCGCAATCGGGATGAGTCAGCCCGCGCTCTCCGGGGCCGTGTCCGCACTGGAGGAGGCACTGGGTGTCCAGCTCATCGAGCGTACGACGCGCAAGGTGCTGCTCTCGCCCGCCGGGGAACGGCTGGCCGTGCGGGCGCGGGTCGTCCTGCATGCCGTCGGCGAGCTGATGGAGGAGGCCGAGGCGGTCCGCGCGCCCTTCACCGGAGTGCTGCGGCTCGGCGTGATCCCGACCGTCGCCCCGTATCTGCTGCCGACCGTGCTGCGGCTGGTCCACGAGCGCTACCCGGACCTCGACCTCCAGGTGCACGAGGAGCAGACCTCCTCGTTGCTGGAGGGGCTGGCCGCCGGACGGCTGGACCTGTTGCTGCTCGCCGTGCCGCTCGGGGTGCCGGGGGTCACCGAACTCCCGCTCTTCGACGAGGACTTCGTGCTGGTCATGGAACGCGACCACTGGCTCGGCGGGCGGCAGGACATCCCGCGCGAGGCGTTGCGCGAGCTGCCGCTGCTGCTGCTCGACGAGGGGCACTGCCTGCGCGACCAGGCGCTCGACATCTGCCGTGAGGCGGGGCGTACGGAGGGCGCGCCGGTCACCACGACCGCGGCCGGGCTCTCCACGCTGGTGCAGCTGGTGGCCGGAGGGCTAGGGGTGACGCTGCTGCCGCGGACCGCGGTGACGGTCGAGACCGCCCGCAACGACGCGCTGAGCACCGGGTACTTCGCGGATCCGGCCCCCGCGCGGCGGGTGGCGCTGGGCATGCGGACGGGGGCGGCCCGGCACGAGGAGTTCGAGGAGTTCGCGGCGGCGCTGCGCGGGGCGATGGAGGCGCTGCCGGTACGGGTGGCGACGGCCGGCCGGACCTGAGGGAAGGTCCGGCCGGCCGCCGGGCGACTACTCGCTGCGCAGCCCGTCGGGGCGCATCAGGCGCCACAGCACGGGCAGCGAGAGCAGGGTGACCAGCAGGATGAGCGAGGCGCCCGCCCCCGCGAGCGGCAGGAACAGCCACCAGCCGGTCACCTCCTTGCCGACCATCCAGCACAGGGTGGCGCCGAGCGCGAGGCCGCCGGCCACCGCCACCGCGAGCCCGATGACCACCGGGATCGCGGTCTGCCACAGCACCGACCAGCCTAGGGTGACCCGGCGGGTGCCGAAGGCGACGAGGACCGACAGCAGCCGCTTGCGCTCACGCAGCTGCTCCAGCTGGGAGACCAGCATGGAAACGGCGATCAGCAGCAGGGTGGCGGTCGCGCCGACCTGGAGGCCGGTCTGGACGCTCTCGTACTGCCGGTCACGTTCGAGCGAGGTCACGGTGCCCAGGCGCATGCCGGGATCGATCCGCGCCGCCGTGTTGCGTACGTACTCGGCGGCGTCCGGGACGTTCTCGTCGATGCGGATCTGCGCGACGGTCTCGGCTGACGGCAGGGTCCGCGCGTCGATCGCCCCCGGCGTGACCAGGATGCCCGAGTGCTCCTCGCCCAGCGGGTCGGTCCGGCCCTCCACGGTCCGGCTGTCGGCGGGCAGCGTCCAGTGCAGTGGCTTGCCCCGGCCGTAGGAGTCGAACTCCACGACCTTGCCCTTGCGGGCGGTCCGGTCGACCCAGCCGGCCTGCTCCTTGTCCTTGGGGTGGGCGACGAAGGTGTCGCCGTCCCGGCAGGACGTGATCCGGGCGAGCTCGCGCAGGGTCGCGCAGTCCCCGACGGTGAACGAGGTGGTGGGCTGGATGTCGTCGGCGGCGTACTTGCCGGGCTTGGTCGCGTACGCCTCGATGGTGCCGATGACCTGGATGACGCCCTTGGTGGCACGGAACTCCTTGATCGTGTGCAGGGCGGCGTCGCCTCTGACGATCTCCGAGTGGGAGTAGAACTGGGCGCGGGACGGGTCCTGGCCGGTGAGCTTGTTGAAGTCGTCGTTCATCGCGGCGAACAGCATCTGCAGGGCCACCGCACCGGCCACTGCGACGGTGACGCCGCTGACCGCGCGGGAGGCCGCACCGCTGCTCAGCTGGAGCCTGCGGGTGGCCAGCTGCCAGGGGACCGGGCCGCCGCGCAGCCGCCCGACGCAGGCCTCGACCAGCCAGGGCAGGAGCAGGGCCAGCCCGACGAGGATCAGCACCGCGCCTCCGGCGATCGGATACGGGTTGACGACGCTGTACTCGTCGATCCTGCCGCCGAGTCCGAAGACCGCGAGCCCTGCGACCGGCAGCAGCAGGCGCCACCAGAGGCGGCGCCCCCGGTCACGGCCGTTGCGTACGACGCCGAGCGGCTCGATGACCACGGAGCGCATGGCCGCCAGGGTGACGAGCACGGCGGTGAGCGGAACCGCGAGGGCGATCAGCACGCACAGGCGGGCGTCGGGGGTCAGGTCGGAGGGGAAGGCGCTGGCGTCCCAGACCTCGATGTACCCGACGAACTGCCGTCCTGTCAGGAACAGGGCCAGCCCGACGAGGAGGCCGAGCGCGGCGCCGAAGAGTGCCTCACCGGCGGCGATCCGGCGGGTCATCCGGATGTCCGTACCGACCAGACGCAGGGCGGCGAGCCGGCGGTCGCGGCGGTCGCCGCCGAAACGTACGGCGGTGGCGATGAAGATGGCCACGGGGGCCAGCAGCACCACGCAGACCATGATGATCAGCACGATGAGCATCGGGGACATCGGATCGGCCGGGCCGGGTTTGCCGTATCCGGCGATCCGGTGCCCGCCCGTCGCGGGGGTCAGGGTGTCGCTGCCTGCGTAGAACCACAGCTCGCCGGGCGAGCGCAGTCCCGCTTGCGCGATCGTGCCGGTCACCTTGTACGGCAGTCGTTGCCTGAGCAGCTCGCTGTCGGGGGAGTCGAGGAGATCGCCGAAGGCGGGGGAGACGACCATCTCGCCGGGGGCGGGGAGGGCGTCGATGCCCGGGGGAAGGACCGGGTGGGTTCCGTCCGCGCGCATCAGGTAGCCGGTGATGGTGTGGCCGTGGTACTCGGTGCTCGCCTCGATCCGCAGGACCGTGCTGTCCGACTTCTTCGCCTGCGCGTCGGGGGACTGGGAGATCTTCGTCTCGGAGCGGGCGTGACTCCGGGCGGACCGCTCGTCGAGCATGTGCGGTACGGATGCGGCGACCAGCAGGAGGGCTGCGCCGAGGCCCACGCCGACCGCGGTGAGCAGGGTGCGGATCCAGCCCTCGCGGCCGCCGCCGGCGGCGAACCGGATGCCGAGTGCGAGGTCGCGCAGCCAGGAGGCGGTGCGGGACGGCGGTTCGGGAGGATGTGCCGGGCCGGCCGGGGGCCGCTTCTGGTCGAGCAGTGTCATACGGCGTGCTCCAGGTCGCGGGCCCGGCCGTCGCGGACGGTGATGTCGCGGTCGGAGTAGGCGGCGACGCGGGCCTCGTGGGTGACCAGCACGACCGCCACGTTGGCGGAGCGGGCCGCCTCGGTGAGCAGTTGCATGACGCGTTCGCCGTTGAGGGAGTCCAGGGCTCCGGTCGGCTCGTCCGCGAAGATCACCTTCGGGGAGGCGGCCAGCGCGCGGGCCACGGCGACGCGTTGGCCCTGGCCTCCGGACACCTCGCCGGGGCGCTTGGCGCCGATGTCGTCGACCTCCAGGCGCTCCATCCACTCCAGGGCGATGCGCTCGGCGGCCTTGCGGCGGGTGCCGTTCAGTCGCATGGGCAGGGCGACGTTCTCCACGCAGGTCAGCTCCGGGACGAGCTGGCCGAACTGGAACACGAAGCCGAACTCGCTGCGGCGCAGGGCGCTGCGCTCGGCGTCGGACATCGTGGAGAGCTCGCGTCCGGCGTAGGTGATGCTGCCGGAGTCCGGGGTGATGATGCCGGCGAGGCAGTGCAGCAGGGTGGACTTGCCGGAGCCGGAGGGGCCCATCACGGCGACGACCTCGCCGGGGTGGACGGAGAACGAGGCGCCGTCGAGTGCGGGGGTCGACCCGTAGGTCTTGCGCAGGTCGTGGGCGGAGAGCAGGGAGCCGGCGGGGATCACGGGGCCACCACCTTCGCGAGCTGGCCGAGTCGCGCGGAGGTGAGTTCCAGCCAGCGCAGGTCGGCTTCGAGGTGGAACAGTGCGTGGTCGCAGATCAGCTGGTCGGCGAGGTCGCCCTGGCGCTTGCGGTCGGTGAGGATACGCATCAGGCGCAGGTGCTCGGAGCGCTGGGCGTCCAGCACGTCGGCGGCGCTGCGGCCGGTGAGCATGGCCAGGACGACCTTGGTGTACAGGGTCGACTGGAGGTACGGCTCCGGCTTCTCGGGCTGGGCGAGCCAGGCGGCGACGTCGGTGATGCCGGCGTCGGTGATGGCGTAGCGCTTGCGCTCCGGGCCGCCGTCGGTCTCCACGCCGTCGACCTCGACGAGGCCGTTCTTGAGGAGCCGGGACATCGTCGAGTAGACCTGCCCGTAGTGCAGGGGGCGGTCGTGCCCGAACTTCTCGTCGAAGGTCCGCTTGAGGTCGTAGCCGTGGCGGGGACCGGACTCCAGGAGCCCGAGCAGGGTGTGGCCGATAGACATGCCCAGGACTGTACATGGTGTGTATACCTGGCGTGTATACCGGTCGCCGTCATTCCTTCCCGCGGGCGGTGAACGGGCCGGGGCGGCGCCCGGGCCGGTCACTCCGGATCCGGAGCCTTCGGCGGACGTCCGCGGCGCGGGATCGGCGCCGCGCCGCCGGGCAGTCGTCCCGCCTCCCCGAGCGCCCGCCGCAGCAGGAACTCGATCTGCGCGTTCGCGCTGCGCAGCTCGTCCGAGGCCCAGCGTGCCAGCGCGTCGTACACGGCCGGGTCCAGCCGCAGCAGCATCTGCTTGCGCTGCTGCGGCCCGGACTGCGGCGCACGGCGCCGCGGGGTCTGATCCGTCACTGGTAGAGCGTGCCCGTGTTGAGGACCGGCTGCGCCGCCCGGTCGCCGCAGAGCACCACCATCAGATTGCTGACCATGGCGGCCTTCCGGTCCGAGTCGAGCTCGACGATGTCCTGTTCGGCGATCCGGGTCAGGGCCATCTCGACCATGCCGACCGCGCCCTCGACGATCAGCTGCCGGGCCGCGACCACCGCTCCCGCCTGCTGGCGCTGGAGCATCGCGGAGGCGATCTCGGGGGCGTACGCGAGGTGGCTGAAGCGGGACTCGATGATCTGGACGCCAGCCGCCTGGACCCGTGCCGTGAGCTCCACGGCCAGCTTCTCGGTGATCTCCTCGGCGTTGCCCCGGAGTGAGAGGCCGCCCTCGTCGTGGGCGTCGTACGGGTACTCGATCGCGATGTGGCGGACCGCCGCCTCGGTCTGGGTGGCGACGAACTCCAGGAAGTCGTCGACCTCGAAGAGGGCCTGCGCGGTGTCCTCGACCTTCCAGACGACGATCGCGGCGAGCTCGATCGGGTTGCCGTAGGCGTCGTTGACCTTGAGGACCGCGGTCTCGTGGTTGCGGACCCGGGTGGAGATCTTGCGGCTGGACGTCAGCGGGTTGATCCAGCGCAGGCCGTCGGCGCGGATCGTGCCCACGTACCGGCCGAAGAGCTGGATCACCCTCGCCTCGCCCGGTGCGACCATCTTCACACCGCCCATGCAGAAGAACGAGGCGATGGCGAGCAGCACGCCGAGGATGCACAGCGGGATGCCGACGCCGTTGTTCCCGTTGGATCCGATGACGCCGCCGAGGATGGCGAGGGCGATGCCGACGATCACCCCGATCACGGTCAGCAGGAGGCCGATGCCGCCGGGGATGCTGTGTGCCCTCGTCTCGCGGACCTGCGGCTCCGGCATCTCGGGCGCGTCCGGTGTGAGGTCGGCCTGCGGTCCGGCCGAGGTGTGCGGGTTGATCGGGTCGGTCATGGAATCCCCCGTTTCGCGTGGCTAGCCATTCGCTAGCAATGTGATTACACATTAACGGTTGTCGCAACCCTGCGCACCCCTCGTGAGTCGGTTCCTTTGGGAACAGGTGCTGATTGTCACGTCCGGTAAATGCGGGATCGCTCGCTTTTTGCCCTTGCCAACGGTGTTAGCTGGCAGGTCCGAGCTGATCCGGTCGAGCAGAGAAACGGGAGCAACACAGCAATGGGTCGAGCGGATGCGCGACGAGCTCAGCGGCGCGGGTCGCGGCGGGCCGGGAAGAGCGGCGGCATACGCGGACTCTTCACCTGGCGGAAACTACTGGGCGCGGCCTTCACCGTCTGCCTGCTGGCTATGGGCGGCTTCGCCCTCCTCTACGTGCTCGTGGACGTGCCCGAAGGCAATGCCCAGGCCAAGCTGCAGAGCAACATCTACAAGTACTCCGACGGGACCCTGCTGGCCAGGACGGGCGAGGTCAACCGGGAGATCGTGGACCTCGCCCAGGTGCCCAAGGAGGTCCAGATGACCTTCGTCGCCGCCGAGAACAAGTCCTTCTACGACGACAAGGGCGTCGACTTCAAGGGCACCGCGCGCGGCCTGCTGAACACGCTCTCCGGCAAGGGCAAGCAGGGTGGCTCGACCATCACCCAGCAGTACGTCAAGAACTACTACCTCGACCAGGACCAGACGGTCACCCGCAAGCTCAAGGAACTGGTCATCTCGCTGAAGGTGGACCAGAAGCGGGGGAAGTCGGAGATCCTCGCCGGGTACATCAACACCAGCTACTACGGCCGGGGCGCCTACGGCATCCAGGCCGCGGCGCAGGCGTACTACGGCAAGGACGCCAAGGAGCTGAACGTCGCGCAGGGCGCCTACCTCGCCGCGCTGCTCCAGGCCCCCAGCCAGTACGACTGGGCCGTCGCCGGCCCGAAGGGGAAAGCGCTCGTCCAGGAGCGCTGGAACTACGTGCTGAACAACATGGTCGAGGAGGACTGGCTGGACGCCGGCAAGCGCCAGGGCCTGAAGTTCCCGATTCCGCAGGACCCCAAGCCGCTGAACGGGGTCGCGGGGCAGAAGGGCTACATCGTCGAAGCGGCCCAGAACGCGGTGCTGAAGGAGACGGGCATCAGCGCCGACCAGCTCGCCCTCGGCGGCTGGACGATCACCGTCAACATCGACAAGAAGCAGCAGCAGAAGCTGGAGAAGTCGGTCGAGACGAAGCTGATCGACAAGCTGGACACGAAGAAGCGCAAGCTCGACCAGGACATCCAGGCCGGTGCCGTCTCGGTGGACCCGAAGAGCGGTGCGGTGCTCGCCCTGTACGGCGGGCGAGGCCAGAACGAACACTGGACGTCGAACGCCTCGCGGGCCGACTACCAGCCCGCCTCCACCTTCAAGCCGGTCATCCTCGCGGCGGCCCTCGACCAGGAGTCGGTGACGCAGGACAACCAGGAGATCACCGCCAACACCCGTTACGACGGCACCAGCAAGCGGCCGGTCGAGGGCAGCGGCGTCGCCTTCGCGCCGGAGAACGAGGACGACCAGGACTACGGCTCGGTCACCGTCCAGACCGCGATGAACAAGTCCATCAACTCCGTCTTCGCACAGATGGGTGTGGACGTGGGCATGGACAAGGTGCTGCAGACCGCCGGCAAGCTCGGTATGAACGTGGAGGGTGTGGATGCCGTGCCCGCGCAGACGCTCGGCTCCATGGGCGCGAGCCCGATGGCGATGGCCGGCGTCTACGCCACGCTCGACAACCACGGCAAGAAGGTCACCCCGCAGATCGTGAAGTCGGCCGTGCACCAGGGCGACGACCCGGTGCAGATGCCCGACGCGATCGGTGACCAGGTGATCAGCCGCCAGGCCGCGGACTCCGTGACCTCCGTGCTGACCGGCGTGGTCGACGACGGCACGGCCCATGACTCGGTGCGTAATGCCGAGGGCCTGGCCGACCAGGACATCGCGGGCAAGACCGGTACGTCCGACGACAACAAGTCGGCCTGGTTCACCGGTTACACCCCCGACCTCGTCACCTCGGTGGGCCTCTTCGGCGAAGCCGCCTACGCCCGTACCGACGACGACGGCAAGAAGGTGCAGAAGGGTGCTCAGGTGACCCTGAAGGGTGCCGGCGGCGGCGGCCGCGTCAACGGTGGCAGCTTCCCCGCCGAGATCTGGGCCGACTTCACCGCGAAGGCCATGGGTGAGCCGAGCGAGTTCGATCTCGACACCGACATGGGCGCCGCGGTCACCCCGCCGCCGGACACCACCTCGCCGAGCCCGAGTACCTCGGCCACCAAGGAGGCCTCGCCCTCCGACGAAGCGACCACCCCGGCGCCCACGACCCCACCGCCCGCGACGTCCGATCCGCCGGTGACCACGCCGCCCCCCAGCCCCACCGGGGACCCCTCGACCGAGCCCACCGGCCCGTCGACCGAGCCGGGCCCGTCGGACACCGCCGAACTCCCGCCGGACCCCGGGGCCGACAAGCGGCCGGGCAACGAGAACACCGTGACGCGCTGACCCGCGTCACGTCATCGGAACGGGCGGTGTGCGAGGGGAAGACCCTCGCACACCGCCCGTTCCCGTGTTCGGAGGCTCTGCGGCCGGTGATCAGCCGCCGTTGACCTTCTTGGCCACCCGGTCGCCGAGGTCCTTGTCCACGTTGCGCCAGTACTGCAGCGCCCGGTCCAGGACCGGGCGGCTCACGCCGTCCAGCAGATGGCCGGAAATGTTCGACACCAGCCGCTCGCGCGCCGCGTCGTCGAGGACCGTGCGCACCAGCGTGCCCGCCTGGCCCCAGTCGTCGTCGTCCCGGCGCAGCTTGTACGCCTCGTGCACCATCTCGCCCGCCGTGGCCCAGCCGGCCGGCTCGCCGAAGCGCGCGGTGTCCGCGGCCGGACCGCCGTACGAGTTCGGGGCGTAGACGGCGCCGGTGCGCGCCGGCTCGTACCGCATCGGGCCGTCCTTGGAGTACGAGTTGCGCGAGAAGCGCGGCCGGTTCGGCGGCAGCTGCGCGTAGTTCGGGCCGATCCGGTACCGGTGGGTGTCCGGGTACGAGAAGAGTCGGCCCAGCAGCATCTTGTCGGGCGACGGACCGATGCCGGGCACCAGGTTCGACGGCTCGAAGGACGCCTGCTCGATGTGGACGAAGAAGTCCTCGGGGTTCTCGTTCAGCGTCATCCGGCCGACCTCGGTCAGCGGGTAGTCGCCGTGCGGCCACACCTTCGTCAGGTCGAACGGGTTGAACCGGTAGTCCGGGGCGTCGTCGAACGGCATGATCTGGACGGAGAGCGTCCAGCTCGGGTGGTCGCCGCGCTTGATCGACTCGAACAGGTCGCGGCGGTGGACGTCACCGTCCGTGCCCGCCATCGCGTCGGCCTCGTCCTGCGTGTAGAACTCGATGCCCTGGTCGGTCCTGAAGTGGTACTTCACCCAGAACCGCTCGCCACCCGCGTTGACCCACATGTAGGTGTGCGAGCTGAACCCGTCCATGTTGCGGTACGTCTTCGGGATGCCCCGGTCGCCCATCAGCCACGTCACCTGGTGCGCGGACTCGGGGGACAGGGTCCAGAAGTCCCACTGCATGTCGTGGTCGCGCACCCCGTTGTCCGGCCTGCGCTTCTGCGAGCGGATGAAGTCCTGGAACTTCATCGGGTCCCGTACGAAGAAGACCGGCGTGTTGTTGCCGACCATGTCGTAGTTGCCGTGCTCGGTGTAGAACTTCAGCGCGAAGCCGCGGGGGTCGCGCCAGGTGTCGGGGGAGCCCTGTTCACCGGCGACCGTGGAGAAGCGGGCGAGCATGGCGGTCTGCTTGCCGGGCTGGAAGAGGTCGGCCTTGGTGAACTGACTGACGTCGTTGGTCACCTGGAAGACGCCGTAGGCGCCCGAACCCTTGGCGTGGACCACGCGTTCGGGAACCCGTTCACGGTTGAACTGGGCCATCTTCTCGATGAGGTAGTGGTCCTGCAGCAGGATCGGCCCGTCGGTGCCGACGGTGAGCGAGTGTTCGTCGCTCTCCACCGGGATCCCGGCGTTGTTCGTGGTGTAGGGGGCGTTCTTGGTCCTGGATTCCTCGGTCACGAGCGTCCTCCCGTCGGTGGGGGTTTCGGTCAGGTCGCGTCACACACGACTGAAGTCAACTCCGCACCGGGAAGGTCGGCAACATTTGCACACCCTCGGTGACCAGGGCCTCGGCGGCCCCGGTCACTGCCCCCGGGTGGGCATCTCGAACCAGACCACCTTGCCGGTCGACAGACGCGTCGCGCCCCACCGCCGGGCCAGCCGGTTCACCAGGAACAGGCCGCGGCCGCCCTCGTCCATGTCCCGGGCGCGGCGCTGCCGGGGCAGCTGCGGGGCGTCGTCGCCGACCTCGCAGCGCAGGATGTCGGTCCGCAGCAGCCGCAGGGTCACCGGCCGCTCCGCGTACCGCACCGCGTTGGTCACCACCTCGCTGACCAGGAGCTCCACCGAGTCCGCGATGTCGTCGAGCCCCCACCGGCTGAGCGCGCGGCGGGCCAGCCTGCGGGCCTTGCCCGGGGCGGAGTCCTCCGGTTCCAGGGTCCAGTACGCCACGTCGCTCGGCGCGATCCCGTCGAAGCGGGCGGCGAGCAGCGCGATGTCGTCGTCCCGGTCGCCCGGGCCGAGCATGTCGAGCACGTCGTCGCAGAGGGCCTCCAGCGGCGGCGAGTGGTCGGGGCCGGTCAGCCGGGCGGTGGCGGCGAGCCGCTCGCGCAGCTGCTCGATGCCCGTCCAGACGTCGCGCAGCCGCGACTCGACCAGTCCGTCGGTGTAGAGGAGCAGGGTGGCGCCCGCGGGTGCGTCCAGCTCGACGGCCTCGAAGTCCACCCCGCCGACGCCGATCGGGGCGCCGGGCGGCACCTTCAGGACCTCGGCCCGGCCGCCGAGGTGGAGCAGGACGGGTGGCGGGTGGCCGGCGTTGGCGATGGTGATGCGGTGCGCGACCGGGTCGTACACCGCGTAGAGGCAGGTCGCCATCCGGTCGCTGCCGAGCCGCTGGGCCTGTTCGTCCAGGTGGTGCAGGACCTCCTGGGGCGGCAGGTCGAGGCCGGCCAGGGTCTGGGCGGTGGTGCGCAGCTGGCCCATGATCGCCGCGGAGGTCATGGAGTGGCCCATGACGTCGCCGACGACCAGGGCGACCCGGCTGCCGGGCAGCGGGATCGCGTCGTACCAGTCGCCGCCGACCCGGGCCGTCTCGGCGGCGGGGAGGTAGCGGGAGGCGAGCCGGACCCCGGTGGGCTGGGGGAGCGAGTCGGGCAGCATGGTGCGCTGGAGCTCGTCGGCGATGTACGCCTCGCGGCCGTACAGCACGGCCTTGTCGATGCCGAGCGCGGTGTGCGTCGCCAGCTGGGCCGCGACCAGCAGGTCGTTGGCCTCGAAGGACGGGCGCTCGGTGCCGCGCAGGAACACCGCCGCGCCGATCACCCGGCGCCGGCCGCGCAGCGGGGCGAGGATCGCCCGGTGGCCGGACGGCACGACGCGGTCCGCGCCGAGCAGTTCGGGCAGCGCGACCCGGGCCGCGGCGGAGTCGCCGAAGACCGGCCGCACCCCGCGCAGCACCTCGGCCAGCGCGCCGCCGGCCAGGACCTCGCACAGTTCGGAGGCGGGCGTCAGATCGGCCTGCGGGTCGATGGTGGGCAGTCGCAGCCGCTCGGTCTCCGAGAGGTTCTCGGTGTCCTCGTCGCTCAGCCGCAGCCGGTCGGAGCGGCGCAGCCGCAGCACGAACGGGTTGACGGGCCGCTCGTCGCCGACCGGGAGCGGGTCGCGGAGGTAGACGAGTATGGCGTCGGAGAACGTCGGCACACTGGCCCGGCACAGCCCGAGCACGATCTCGTCCAGGTCTATCCCGCGGGCGATCCGCCGGGTCGCGGCCCCCACGAAGCGCAGCCGGTCGCCCTCACGGCGGGATGCTGCCTGCGGGTCGGGGCCGGTCGCGGGGCCCGTACCGGCAGCCGCCGGGTTCGGGCCCTTGGCCGGGGCCGGGATCGCCGCGGTGGCAGGGGCCGACGCCGACGCGGCGTCGCGCTGCCGAGGCCGGGTGCGTTCCTGCGACCGGGCGGCGAGAGGCTGCCGGCCTTCGTGGGAGGTGGGGTGCTCCGTCACGCGTGGGGTTCCGTCCGTCCGGGCCGGTTGTATGAGGCAATCACCTCGTGGAGCGCTACTGTGCCCCGGCATGAGCGGCAATCACAACGGCTGACATCTCGTGCCCCGGAACACGGGGCCGAAACCGGATGCCCGCGCAGGATGTCCGTGACAACGTTTCCGGCGCAGGGGCGGCGGACAGCGAGCACGTCTCCACCCCCTCGTCGTGGCTCATGCGGTGCGGACAACTCGTGCGACTCGCACGACTCGTACGACTGATGCGGTTCATGAAGTGTGCAACGTGTGCGATGACTCGGTGACTTACGGTCAGGTCGTGCGCCGCGCCCGTCGGTTGGGGCGGAGCTGATCTCCTCGGGACGATCCTACGTTTGCCCCCCTGGGGTGCATCAAGGGTCTCACGACGGCATGGGGGAGGGGGTGCGGTCCCAGTCATCCGGCAACCGGTCCCAGTCGGCCGGCAGTGCGGGGACCCGCCACTGCGGATCGGGCCGCCAGTCCTCCCAGCCGTCCCGGAACGGCGCCCCCCAGTCGCGGATCACCCCGACGGCCGCCCGGCCCGCCGCGAGCACCTGCCGGGCGGTGGCCGAGGTCATCAGGCCGACCCGCTGGGCCTGGGCGAACTCGTCCTCGTCGCGCCAGAGCCAGCTGTGGTCCGGGTAGACCGAGATGTCGAGGAAGTGGTCCTCGGAGTCGATGCCGCCCGCCCAGCGGGTCCGCGGTTCCTCCAGGTTCACGTACCAGCTGCGGAACTGCCAGCCCCGCTCCCAGAACAGCCAGACGGACCACGGCTCGCCGGGCCTCGCCAGCTTCAGCACCCCGTTGCCCAGCCAGGGCGAGCGGGCGGTGGTGCGCGGGGCGGTGTACCGGGTGGCGAGCGGTTCGGCGTGTACGTCGGTGCCGTTCGCCAGGACCGGCTTCACGCACTCGGTGCCGGGCGCGACCCAGACGGCGAGCAGCGCGTCGGTGTCCTGGACGACCGTGACGGGACGGCAGATGTGCACGGGGTTCCGGGCCTGCCCGGAACCGTTGCCGCGGTAGCGCCACAGGATCTGATCACCCGGCGCCCAGCGCCCGGTCTCTCCGGTACCTGTCATGGAGGGATCTTAGAGGGGCCGGCAATCGGGGGGCGGCGTCGCGGGGCTGGGCACGCGCTTCCCCAACTCTCGGCTTCGCTCGAGCCGGGAGGGGCCCCCTCCGGCGTTGTCGTCAATCACCATGTTCCCCGAGCTCTCGGCTGCGCTCGAGCAGGGGGAGGCCCCGTTCGCCATGGCTCAATCCTCCGCCTTGCAGCTGCACGCACCCAGCCCCGCTCCTTCTTCCACCCCCCGATTGCCGGCCCCTCTTAGTGAGCGCGCCCCGGTACCGCAGCGATGCACGTCACGGACGCGTCATACGCAACACGTCCAGCGCCTCGTCGAGCTGTTCCACGGTGAGGTCGCCCCGCTCGACGTAGCCCGAGGCCAGCACCACCTCGCGGATCGTCCGGCGCTCGGCCAGGGACTTCTTGGCGACCTTCGCTGCCTCCTCGTAGCCGATGTACTTGTTCAGCGGGGTGACGACGGACGGTGAGGACTCCGCGTACTCCCTGGCACGCTCGACGTTCGCCGTGATCCCGTCGACCGTACGGCCCGCGAGCAGCCGGGTGACGTTGGCGAGCAGCCGGACCGACTCCAGCAGGTTCTTCGCGATGACCGGGAGCATGACGTTCAGCTCGAAGTTACCGGCGGCGCCCGCGACGGCAACCGTGGCGTCGTTCCCCATGACCTGGGCGGCGACCATCAGTACGGCCTCGGGAATGACCGGATTCACCTTGCCCGGCATGATCGAGGACCCCGGCTGGAGGTCGGGCAGGCTGATCTCGGCCAGTCCGGTGCGCGGGCCGGAGGCCATCCAGCGCAGATCGTTGGAGATCTTGGTGAGGGAGACCGCGATCGTACGGAGCTGGCCGGACGTCTCGACGAGGCCGTCCCGCGCCCCCTGCGCCTCGAAGTGGTCCCGGGCCTCGGTGAGTGGCAGCCCGGTGACGCGGGCGACCTCGGCGATGACGGCGGCGGAGAAGCCGGGCGGGGTGTTGATGCCGGTGCCGACGGCCGTACCGCCCAGCGGCAGTTCGGCGAGGCGGGGGAGAGACGCGCGCAGTCGCTCGATGCCGTAGCGGATCTGTGCGGCGTACCCCCCGAACTCCTGGCCGAGGGTGACCGGAGTGGCGTCCATCAGGTGTGTACGTCCCGACTTCACCACGTCCGCGAACTCGGCCGACTTGAGCTCCAGCGCCACCGCCAGGTGGGCCAGGGCCGGGATCAGCTCGCGTGTCACCGCGTCGGTCGCCGCGATGTGGATCGAGGAGGGGAAGACGTCGTTCGAGGACTGCGAGGCGTTGACGTGGTCGTTGGGGTGGACCTCGCGGCCGAGGCGCTCGGTGGCGAGCGTGGCCAGGACCTCGTTGGTGTTCATGTTCGACGAGGTACCGGACCCCGTCTGGAAGACGTCGACCGGGAAGTGCGCGTCCCAGCGCCCCTCGGCGACCTCCGCAGCGGCCGCCTGGATCGCCTCGGCGATCTCCGGGTCGAGCACCTTCAGCTCGGCGTTCACCTTGGCGGCGGCGGCCTTGACGTGGGCCAGGGCCGCGATGTGGGCCCGCTCCAGGTGCTGCCCGGAGATCGGGAAGTTCTCCACGGCCCGCTGGGTCTGGGCCCGCCATTTCGCGTCGGCGGGTACCCGCACCTCGCCCATCGAGTCGTGCTCGATGCGGTAGTCCTCGTCCGTCTGCTCGGCCATCGTCGTTCAACCTCCTGAAAAAGATGAGCACTTGTCTTGTTCCATGTATTCCCAAGTTGTCTACCGACCAGTAAATACCGGGGGTAACCACAATCTCGGGAGGCGCAATGAGACGCACCGGATACCGACTCCGATGTACGGTCGCGGCCGTCGCGGCCATGGCAGCGGCGTTGGGCGGGATGACCGTCGCCGCCGGACCGGCAGGCGCTGCCCAGCCCGGTACCACCAGTACCGCATCCACCCCGCTGTCGCCCGAACTGGAGGCCGTCCGCGCCGCAGAGGCCACCCGGCTGTACGGCGACCCGGCCGAGCGCCCGCTCGCGGAACGCAAGACCGGGCTCATCTCGCTCGGCGACAGTGAGATCTCGGGCGAGGGCGTCGGCACGTACGAGGCGGGCACCAACGGCCCCGACAACTGGTGCCACCGCTCACCCGACTCCGCCATCCACCGCACCGGGATCCCGGCCGACGTCACGTACAACGTCTCCTGCTCCGGCGCGTACACCGGAAACATCGTCATCGGCGGTTCGAAGCAGTACGCCGACGAACTGGTGCAGAGCGACAACCTCGCCATCAAGGCGCGCAACACCCGCATCAAGATGGTCGTGCTGGTCGCGGGTGCCAACGACGACCTCCAGTTCGGCCCGGTCATGACGGACTGCGTCACGCGCTGGGTCCTCCTCCAGGGGACCTGTCAGCCGAAGTACGAGGGCGGCTGGCAGGCCCGCGTCGACGGACTCGTGCCCAAGGTCGAGAAGACCGTGCGCGACCTGCGGACGGTGATGACCGGCGCCGGTTACGCCGACGGCGACTACAAGCTCGTCGTCATGGGCTACCCGAGCCCCATCGGCCCGGACTTCTACGACAACCCCGACTTCCCCGGCAAGCTTCCCGGCGGCTGCGCCGGATACGACTCCGACGCCGCCTGGGGCCGCAACGCCGCCGTGCCCGCCTTCGAGCGGGGCATGCGCAGGGTCGCCGCCGACACCGGAGCCGTCTACCTGGACAACTCCCGGCTCTTCCACGGCCACGAGGTGTGCAGTGAGTCCACCTGGGCCCGCGGCCTGTTCATCGACCTCTCGCACTTCCCGCCGGACTCCAACTCCGTCCGGCAGTCCTTCCACCCCAACGCCGCCGGCCACGGCGCCTTCGCCTCCTGCCTCACCCAGATCTACAACTCGGGCCTGCGTGAGGCGAGCTGCGCCGACCCGGCGAGCACCGGAAAGCCCGTGCTCCAGGCCGCCGCCTGGGACGACGTCTACAAGCCCCTGCGGGGCGAGGCGACGGGCAGCTGCCTGGACGTCCCCGCGTCGGTCACCCGCAACAACACCGGGGTCACCGGCTGGGAGTGCCACGGCGGGCGCAACCAGGGCTGGTGGTACGACTCCGGCACGAAGACCCTCCGTACCGAGCTGAGCCACGACCGCTGCCTGGACGTACCGGGCGCGAAGTACACGGCGGATACGGCCCTCATCCTCTACAACTGCTCCGGCGCGGCCAACCAGCAGTTCGTCCGGCAGTCGGGCACCCTGCGCCCGGCTGCCTCGACCGGGCTGTGCGCGACCCTGGCGGGGGCCCATGACCCGCTGAGGCTCCAGCCCTGCGACGGAAGCGCGCAGCAGCGCTTCGCGTAGTCCGGCCGGTACGGGGCGGGGCCGGCCGCCCCGCCCCGTACCGCGGTCAGTCCGAGGTCACGAACGCGCGCAGGATCGCCGCCAGGTGCCCCGGGTCGTCCGCCCCGCACAACTCGCGCGCCGAGTGCATCGACAGACCCGGCACGCCCACGTCGACGGTCTGCACACCCAGCCGCGCCGCGGTGAGCGGGCCGATGGACGTACCGCACGGCATCGCGTTGTTGGAGACGAACGGCTGCCACGGAGCACCCGCCCGCTCGCACGCCGACGCGAACACCGCGAGCCCCGTCGAGTCGGTGGCGTAGCGCTGATTGACGTTGACCTTGACCGTGGGGCCGCCGTTGGGCAGCGGGCGGTGGTCGGGGTCGTGGCGCTCCGCGTAGTTGGGGTGGACGGCGTGCGCCATGTCGGCCGAGACGCAGAACGCGCCGGCCAGCGCCCGCGCCCAGTCCTCCGCGCTTCCGCCGCGAGCGGTCACCGACCGGCTCAGTACGCGCTCCAGCAGCGGGCTCTGCGCACCCGTGTCGGAACCGCTGCCGACCTCCTCGTGATCGAAGGCCGCCAGGACCGGGATGTACGCGGGCTCCTCGGCCGCCGTCGCCGCGCCGGCCAGCGCCGTGACACCCGCGTGCACCGACACCAGGTTGTCCAGCCGGGAGGAGACCACGAACTCCCGCTCCGCGCCCAGGTATCCGGGCGGCTGGATGTCGTGGAGCATCAGGTCCCAGCCGAGCACCTCGTCGGGATCGGCCTCCGCCGCCGCCGCGACCCGGCGCAGCAGCGCCCCCTCCTCGGCGGCGCCGAGCGACCAGACCGGGGCGATGTGCCGCTGCCGGTCCAGGGTGAGGCCGTCGTTGACGGTGCGGTCCAGGTGGATCGCCAACTGGGGCACGCGCAGCAGCGGTTCGTCGATCTGGACGAGCCGCGAGTCGGTCGTGCCGCCGGGACCGCGCAGGGCGAGGCGCCCCGAGATGCCCAGGTCGCGGTCGAGCCAGGTGTTGAGCGGGACCCCGCCGTAGATCTCGACGGCGATCTGCCGCCAGCCGGCGGAACCGGTGTCGGGGGTGGGCTTGATCCGCAGGTTCGGAGAGTCGGTGTGCGTGCCGATGATCCGGAACGGTGTGTGGCAGGGCGTGCCCTCGGGGGCGTACCAGGCGATCAGGGCTCCGCCGCGGACGACGAAACTGCCGCCCGTGGTGCCCGTCCAGTCGTCGGTGCCCCGCAGCTCACGGAAACCGGCCTTCTCCAGGCGCTGGGCCGCGCTCGCCACGGCGTGGTACGGGGAGGGGCTGGCCCTGATGAAGGAGAGCAGGTCGTCGGCGTGGCTGCGGTGAGGGACCGGCGTCATGCGGTGTCCGCCTTTCCGGAGTGGGACGTGAGGGTGTGCGGTCGTATGGGTTCGGCGGCGGAGTGCTCAGGCGTGGGGGACCGTGAGCCGGGTGCGGATGAGGGGCGCAGTTCTCCGGCAACGCGGACAACTCACCGCATCGGCGCGGTCGCCCGCAAGCCGCGTGGACGGTCCGGTGCGCGAGAATGGCTGAATTCCGACGTGCGCGGGCGGACCCCGCGGCCCGTCACGGCGCCGGCCGACCCGACGCCGCCCCGCGCGGCCCCGTCACCCGGATCAGGAACACCACCGCGACCAGCAGGGCCACGCCGTGGGACCAGCCGACGACGGTCAGCGGGCTGAAGCGGTCGAGGGCGGAGGCGACGGCGATCATCCCGACGCCGAAGCCGAGGTTCTCCACCGTCGCGGAGAGACCGAAGGCACGGGCCCGCGGACCGGCCGGCAGGGTCTGCAGATGAGAGGTGTACGAGACCTCGGTGAGCCCGTCGGCAGCCCCCGCGACCAAGGCGATCACGGCGGTGGCAACCGGCGGGAAACCCGCGAACGCCAGGATGAACGCCCCCGACATCAGACAGGTGCCGTACCCGAAACCCAGCGCCCCGACGGACCGGCCGGTGCGTCGCCCGTACCGCTGGACCACCTGCTGCGCCAGGATGCTGCCGAGCGCCCAGAGGCACCAGAAGGCGCTGACGAACACGGCTGGGTGCGAGGCGTCGAGCTCGCTGGAGTGCACGGGAAGTGCGGCGTTGTGCGAGGACGAGCCGAGGGCGTCCACGCCGCGCAGCACCACCATCAGCCCGAGACCGGGCACGGCGGCCAGAGCGGCCGGAGCGAAGGACATCCGCCGCCGGACCTGCCGGGGGGCCTGCGCCGGCTCCACCTCCGGCGTGCCCCTTCCGCCACCGGCGATCGGCAGCAGTGCCACCGTCACCGCGCAGACGGCGAACGTGGCCATGTCCACCACGAAGGCGGCGGTGTACCCCACGAGCGAGACGACGACACCCGCCGAGGCGAAACCGGCCACCATCGCCATCGAACGCCCGCTGATCGACAGGGAGTTCGCCCACGAACGCCGGTCCTCGCCCACCATCTCCGGAATCGAGGTGCGCAGCGACACCATGAACAGCGTCCCGCAGGAACCGACCACCACGGAGACGGCGAGCAGTGCCGCCGTACGCAGTCCGTCCGGCGCGAGAATCAGCAGCAGCATCACAGCCGCCTGTGCGATATTCGTCCGGAGCATGATGCTTTTCGCGGTGAACCGGGTGAGCAGGCCGCCCGCGGCGAGCCCGGCCGCGAATCCGGCCGCCAGTCGGACCGCCATGAACGCGCCCATGGCCAGGGCCCGGCCCGTCGTCTCGTAGACGAACAGGTTGAGCGCCACCGTATTGAGGAACGTGCCGTACGAAGAGATGGCGTAGCCGGTCACCAGGAATCGATAACGTCGCTCCCCACCCGGGGAGTCGGCCGATTCGCCGAGTGACCTGGCGGGGGAGTCGTCGGCGGCGGGTATCACTTCTTCATGGTCGCCGAGGTGCCGCGACTCTCCCCTGTCGGCCCGTATGCACAAAGGTAATCTGCATACTTGTGAAGGCCGATCATTCCAGCCCACCGGCATGTGATTGCCGCGAATCGTCGGCGGACGGCGCGCGGGAGCGCCCCGCGCCGGAGCAGCCGTGCGAGGCGGCGCTCGCGGCCTACCGGCGCGCGCTGGTGGCGGGAAGCCTTCCGACGGAGGCCGTGGCCGGCTGCCTGGTGGACCTCCATCTGATGGTCGCGGACCGCGAGTCACCGGGCTTGATGATCCCCGTACCGCCGGAGACGGCCTCGTACGCCGCGCTTGCCCCGCTCCAGGAGGCCATCCTCGAACGGCGTCGCACGCTGCGTTCCACCCGCGCCACGCTCTCGGTCTTCGAGGCGCTGTACGCGGACGTGCACCGGACCCGGCAGCCCGCGCTCACCCGGCTCTCCGGGGCGGCCGTCATCAGCCGGGCGCTGGACGCCGGGGTGGCCGGCTGCCGTGAGGAGGTCCGCACCGCCCACCCCGGGGGCGGACGTCCCGCGGACGTGCTCCAGGAGGCGCTGACCCGGGACCTGGGCAACCTGGGGCGGGGCGTCCGGCAGCGGACGGTCTACCAGCACACCGTCCGCTCCGACCGCGCCACCCTCGCGTACATCGAGCAGGTCACCGCCGCGGGGGCGGAGGTCAGGACACTCGCCGAGGTCGTCGACCGGGTGATCGTCTTCGACCGGGACCTCGCCCTCGTCCCGTTCTCCGACGAACGGCACGAGGCGCTGCGCATCCGGCACCCGTCGCTGGTGCGCTTCCTGGCCCGCGGCTTCGACGAGGCATGGGCGCGCGCGGTGCCGGTCCGGCCCGAGCGGGCGCCCCTGCGCACCCCCGTCATCACGTCCGACCTGCAACGCGCCATCCTGCTGGCGGTGGTCAACGGCGAGACGGACGCCGCGATCGCCCGGCGGATCGGGATGAGCCGCCGCAGCGTCGCCGAACACATGCGGAAGGTCTCCGAGCAGCTGGGCAGCACCAGCCGCGCCCAACTCGGCTATCTGGTCGCGACGTCGGGGCTGCTGGACGGCTGACCCCGGGGCCGGAGGACCGGGGGGCGTACCGGCCGAAGCCGGTACGCCCCCTCGGTGGGTGTGCGGGTCCGCCCGTCAGGCGAGGCCGGGACCGCGCACCGGAATGCTGGTGAACGTCGGTGCGGGGGCGGGCTCGGTGAAGAAGTCGTTGCCCTTGTCGTCGACGACGACGAACGCCGGGAAGTCCTCGACCTCGATCCTCCAGACCGCCTCCATGCCGAGCTCCTCGTACTCGACGACCTCGACCTTCTTGATGCAGTCCTGCGCGAGGCGGGCCGCCGGGCCGCCGATCGAACCGAGGTAGAAGCCGCCGTGCGTGTCGCACGCGTCGGTGACCTGCCTGGAGCGGTTGCCCTTCGCCAGCATCACCTTGGAGCCGCCCGCCGCCTGGAACTGCGCGACATAGCTGTCCATGCGGCCGGCCGTCGTCGGGCCGAAGGAACCGGAGGCGTAACCCTCGGGCGTCTTCGCCGGTCCCGCGTAGTACACCGGGTGGTCCTTCAGGTACTGCGGCATCTCCTCGCCCCCGTCCAGCCGCTCCTTGATCTTGGCGTGCGCGATGTCGCGCGCCACGACCAGCGGGCCGGTCAGCGAGAGCCGGGTCTTGACCGGGTACTTGGTCAGCTCGGCGAGGATGTCGTCCATCGGCCGGTTCAGGTCGATCCTGACGACGTCACTCGCCTCGTCGAGGTGCTCGTCCGTCGTGTCGGGGAGGAAGCGGGCCGGGTCCTTCTCCAGCTGCTCCAGGAAGACGCCCTCGGCGGTGATCTTCGCGGTCGCCTGGCGGTCGGCCGAGCAGGACACGGCGATGGCGACGGGCAGCGAGGCACCGTGCCGGGGGAGACGGACCACGCGCACGTCGTGGCAGAAGTACTTGCCGCCGAACTGCGCCCCGATGCCGATCTTCTGCGTCAGCTCGAAGACCTTCTCCTCCAGCTCCTTGTCCCGGAAACCGTGACCGGTGGGGGAGCCCTCGGCGGGCAGCTCGTCCAGGTAGTGCGCGGAGGCGTACTTCGCGGTCTTCAGCGCGAACTCGGCCGACGTACCGCCGACGACGATCGCCAGGTGGTATGGCGGGCAGGCCGCCGTACCCAGCGAACGGATCTTCTCCTCCAGGAACTTCATCATGGAGGCCTCGTTGAGGACCGCCTTGGTCTCCTGGAAGAGGAACGACTTGTTGGCCGAGCCGCCGCCCTTGGCCATGAAGAGGAACTTGTACGCGCCGCCGTCGGTCGCGTACAGCTCGATCTGCGCCGGGAGGTTCGAGCCGGTGTTCTTCTCGTCCCACATGTTCAGCGGGGCCATCTGCGAGTAACGCAGGTTGAGCTTGGTGTACGCGTCGAAGATGCCGTGCGACAGCGCCTCCTCGTCACCGCCCTCGGTCAGCACGTTCTGCCCGCGCTTGCCCATGACGATCGCGGTGCCGGTGTCCTGGCACATCGGCAGCACGCCGGCGGCGGCGATGTTCGCGTTCTTCAGCAGGTCGAGCGCGACGAACTTGTCGTTGGACGACGCCTCGGGGTCGTCGACGATCCGCCGCAGCTGCGCCAGGTGCGCGGGCCGCAGGTAGTGCGAGATGTCGTGCATGGCCTCGGCGGCCAGGGTGCGCAGCGCCTCCGGATCGACCTTGAGGAACGTCCGTCCGTCGGCCTCGAAGGTGGACACACCCTCGGCGGTGACCAGGCGGTACGGCGTGGTGTCCTCTCCCAGGGGGAGCAGATCGGAGTACGCAAACTCTGGCATTACGGCCATTCCTCACTCGGCAGACAGCGGCTGACCTCCCTTGGGCAGCGCATCCACCAGGGTAGGACCCCGCGGGCGCGGTGAGTCTGTGAGGTAGGGCTCACCGGATCCGGCCGCTCGCCATGGCCTGTCGGTCGCCACGGGCTGTCGCTTGCCACGGCCTGTCGCTTGGCGCCAGGCCCTAGTCGCGATCTATCGCGTTTGGGTACGCTGGGCCGGTGGACCTCGAAAAGCACCCCCAGCAGCCCACCGCGCGGGCGGAACCCGACGTCATCCGCGCCTCCGACGCGGACCGTGACCGGATCGCGGACATCCTGCGGGAGGCGATGGCCGAGGGCCGGCTGACCGCCGACGAGCATGCCGAGCGGGTCGACGCGGTCTACCGCGCCAAGACCGTCGGGGAACTCGAACCGCTGGTACGGGACCTGCCGGCGCCGGGCGGCACCCCCAGGGCCGTCGGTGCCTCGTACGACCGCACCCCCGAGGTGCCGACGGGCCCCGCCGACAACCTGGTGGCGATCTTCAGCAGTGCCACCCGCAAGGGGCGCTGGCGGGTCGGTGGGCGCACGAACGCGTTCTCGCTGTTCGGCAGCGTCGAAATCGATCTGACCGAGGCTCTTTTCAGTCAGCGGCTCACCGTGATCAACGCGACCTCCATCTTCGGGAGCGTGGACATCAAGGTCCCCGAGAACATCTCGCTGCGCGGCAGCGGGACGGGAATCTTCGGCAGTTTCGAAGTCGCCACGCTGGAATCGGCGGATCCCGAGGCGCCCGTGGTGGCCGTCAACGGATATTCGGTGTTCGGCAGCGTCGACGCGAAGCCCAAGCGCGGGAAGTTCATCGCGGATCTGCAGGACCGGCTGCGTAAACATCTCGGTCACTGACAACTGACACGATGGCGTGATCGCGCGTAGTGGTGTGCGGGGGCGGATTGGTGTGAGGGGGAGCGGATTCGGGTGCGGGGCGCGGAATCGCACGGAAATCCGCTCGACCGCAATTCCGTGGTCCGGAACTGGGTGCCACTCAGTGCATAGGCGCGCGCACAGCGGGTAGGGAGTGCTGCATCGCCTCTTGCTCGCGAAGCCGTCGTCAGGAGTGGACCGTGCTGCAACTGCCGCATCAGCCCCTGCAGGTCGCCGCCATCCCTCCCCAGCGGACCCCCGCTCGGGAGGATCAGGCAGGCCCCTGGCACTCGGAGGCGGTGTGCCGCCGGGATGAAGCCGGGCTGTTCTTCGCCCCGTCGAAGGAGCCGACTGCTGCCCGACTGTCGCGCGAGGAGTCCGCGAAGCGGGTCTGCGCGCGTTGTCCTGTGATGATCGAATGCCGGGAACACGCCTTGGTGCAACCGGAGCCCTACGGGGTGTGGGGCGGCCTCACGGCTGCCGAACGCCGCGTGGCGCTCGCCCGCCGCAGGCGGCGCGAGGCGGAGCTCAAGGCGTCCGGCGCCACCGGCCACATCGCCGCGGCCGGCTGACGCCGGCCCGGGACGGTACCCGCCTGCGCGAAGAGGCGCCCCCACCGCACATGGGGGGCGCCTATTCGCGCGGACGGTGCCTACATCGCGTTGCGGGTACGTACCCGCAACGCGTCGCGCGGACGTACCCGCATCACTTCGCGCGGTCGAAGTCGATCGCGCTGTAGGCACGCAGCTTCGACAGCCGGTGGGTGGAGTCGATCTTCCGGATGGTGCCCGACTTGGACCGCATGACGATCGACTCGGTGGTCGCCGTCTCCGCGCGGTAGCGCACGCCGCGCATCAGTTCGCCGTCCGTGATGCCGGTCGCCACGAAGAACACGTTGTCCCCGCTGACCAGGTCGTCCGTGGACAGCACCCGGTCCAGGTCGTGTCCGGCGTCCAGGGCGCGCTGCCGTTCGGCGTCGTCCTTCGGCCAGAGCTTGCCCTGGATGACGCCGCCGAGGCACTTTATGGCGCAGGCCGAGATGATGCCCTCGGGCGTGCCGCCGATCCCCATGAGCAGGTCGACGCCGGTGCCCTCGCGGGCGGCCATGATCGAGCCCGCGACGTCGCCGTCGGAGATGAACTTGATCCGGGCGCCGGTCTCCCGGATCTCCTTGACGATGCCCTCGTGGCGCGGGCGGTCCAGGATGACGACGGTGACGTCCTCGGGCATGGAGTTCTTCGCCTTCGCGACCCGGCGGATGTTCACCGAGACGGGGGCGTTGATGTCGACGAAGTCGGCGGCCTCGGGGCCGGTGACCAGCTTGTCCATGTAGAAGACGGCGGACGGGTCGAACATCGCGCCCCGGTCCGCCGCGGCCAGCACGGCGATCGCGTTCGGCATGCCCTTGGCGTTCAGGGTGGTGCCGTCGATCGGGTCGACGGCGATGTCGACCTCGGGGCCGGTGCCGTCTCCGACGCGCTCGCCGTTGAACAGCATGGGGGCTTCGTCCTTCTCGCCCTCACCGATGACGACGATGCCGTTCATCGACACGGTGGAGACGAGGGTCCGCATGGCCTTCACGGCGGCGCCGTCGGCGCCGATCTTGTCCCCGCGGCCGACCCAGCGCCCGGCGGCCATGGCGGCGGCCTCGGTGACCCGGACGAGCTCCAGAGCGAGGTTGCGGTCGGGGGCCTCCGGGGAGACCTCCAGCTGGGACGGCAGATGATGCTCGGACATCGGAGCGCACCTTTCTGTACGACGACGACCGGATGAGGGTGATGTGACTCTATCGTCAGGTCGATAAAATGAGCAGACCGGGTCACGAATGAGCGGCCACCCGCGATCCGGTCCCGCGATTCGGTCCCGCCGGGGCTGATGCGACGATGGACACGTGGCAAGCAAGCGAGGCAAGCAGACAGTGCGGGACATGTTCCTGTCCTTGGCGGTGATCGCCGCCGTGGCGGGGGTCGTCTACATCTTCGTTCCGCACGACGACAAGGCCGATCCGGTCAAGGCGGTCGACTACCGGGTCGAGCTCCTGACCGCGCGGCGCGCGGCCCCGTACCCGGTGGCCGCTCCGACCGGTCTGGCGGAGAACTGGAAGCCCACCTCGGTCGGTTACGACCGCGAGGCGGGCGACAGCTGGCATCTGGGCTTCCTCGATCCGGACGGCAAGTACGTCGCGGTGGAGCAGTCCACGTCCTCTGCGGACAAGTACGTCACCGAGGTCAGCCAGAAGGCGAAGGACACCGGGCGCACGCAGCAGGTGGCGGGGGAGGCCTGGCAGCACTGGGAGGGCCCGAAGTACGACGCCCTCGTGCGTCAGGAGAAGGGCGCGACCACGGTCGTGACCGGCTCCGCCTCGACGGAGCGGCTGGCCGAGATGGCGGCGTCGCTCAAGACGTCCTGACGGTCGCGGTCGGGCCTGCGGGCATGCGGACATGAGGAAGGCCCTGGAGCACGTGCTCCAGGGCCTTCCTCATGTCCGTGCGCCCCTGGGGGGTGGCGGGCGGCAGGGCTCAGACGGTCTTGATGACCTCGTCGAACGCCAGGCGCGGCAGACGCGGGAACCAGGCGTCCTCGCCCGGCTTGCCGATGTTGACGACCATCAGCACGTTGTGGTCGCCGTCGAGGAACTCCTTCTCGATGCCCGCGGCGTCGTAGCCGGTCATCGGGCCGGCGGCCAGGCCGGCGGCGCGGACGCCGATGATGAAGTAGGCGGCCTGCAGGGCGCCGTTCAGTGCGGCGGCGGACTCGCGGACCGGGCGCTCGGAGAAGAACGCGTCCTTGGCCTGCGGGAAGTGCGGCAGCAGGGCCGGGAGCTCCTCGTGGAACTCGTTGTCCGTGGCCAGGATCGCGACCAGCGGGGCGGTCGAGGTCTTCGGCTGGTTGCCCTCGGCCATGTGCGGGACCAGACGGGCGCGGGCCTCGTCCGAACGGACCAGGACGACGCGCAGCGGCGACTGGTTGAACGCGGTCGGGCCGTACTTGACCAGGTCGTAGATCGCCTGGACCTGCTCGTCGGTCACCGGCTCGTCGGTGAAGGTGTTGGCGGTGCGGGCCTCACGGAAGAGGAGGTCCTGGGCGGCGGGGTCAAGAACGAGGGACATCTTGCGTATTACCTTCCGGACGTACACGGGGGATCAAGCAACGTCGATCACGGTACGGGAGGGGTAGGTTAACTTTCAACTAAAACGGGAGGGGAGTGACTCACTCCACAACGCGGCCGTCTTGCGCCGTTTCGCCCCGTCTGTGCCGACGATGTCCTCAGACCGCGTCGGCGGCCGCGTCCCCGGTGCCCTCCGCGGGGGAGACCGGCCCCGCCAGTGCCGCGTCGAGACGGGCGCGCGCACCCTCCAGCCAGTGCCGGCACACCTTCGCCAGCTCCTCGCCGCGCTCCCACAGCGCGAGGGAGTCCTCCAGCGAGGTCCCGCCGGCCTCCAGCCGGCGCACCACCTCGATCAGCTCGTCGCGCGCCTGCTCGTAACCGAGCGTGCCCGTCGCCTCAGCCGTCGTCCCGTCGTCCGTCATGTGATCCACCCTATGCGTCGGCATGTCCGTTCCTTGCGGCCGCGGCCCGGGGCCGCTCACTCGGCGACCCGCACCACGAACTCGCCCCCCGAGACCCGGGCCCGCAACGCGTCCCCCGCGACGCCCGCGTCGGCCGGGTCCCGGACCACGTGCCCGTCCGCCCGCTGGAGCACCGCGTACCCACGCTCCAGCGTCGCCGCGGGCGACAGCGCGACCACCCGGGCGCGGGTGTGGGCGAGCTCCGAGTCCGCGCGGTCCAGCAGATGACCCAGCACCCGCCGGCCGCGTCCGATCAGCGCGTCGACCTCCGACGCCCGCTCGTCCACCATCCGCTGCGGATGCTCCATGGAGGGCCGCCCCAGCGCATGCGCCAGACCCCGCTCCTCCCGGTCGAGCAGCCCCCGTACCGTCCGCAGCGCCCGGTCCCGCAGCTGCTGCACCCGGTTCAGCTCCTCGCCCACATCGGGCACGATCCTCTTCGCCGCGTCCGTGGGCGTGGAGGCCCGCACGTCCGCGACCAGGTCGAGCAGCGGCGAGTCCGGCTCGTGCCCGATCGCCGAGACGACCGGGGTGCGGCAGGCGGCGACCGTACGGATCAGCTCCTCGTCCGAGAACGGCAGCAGGTCCTCCACGCTGCCGCCGCCGCGCGCCACGACGATCACGTCCACCTCGTCGAGGGCGTCGAGCTCCTTGACCGCGTGGACCACCTGGTTCACCGCGTGCACGCCCTGCACCGCGGTGTTGCGCACCTCGAAGCGGACGGCGGGCCACCGGCGGCGCGCGTTCTCCAGCACATCGCGCTCGGCCGCCGACGCGCGTCCGCAGACCAGCCCGATCAGCTGGGGCAGGAACGGCAGCGGCTTCTTGCGGTCGAGAGCGAAGAGGCCCTCGGAGGCCAGGGACTTCTTGAGCTGCTCCAGCCGGACCAGCAGCTCACCGATGCCCACCGGCCGGATCTCCGTGGCCCGCAGCGAGAGCTGGCCGCGCGGCGCGTACCACTCGGGCTTCGCGAGGACGACGACCCGGGCCCCCTCCGTCACCACGTCCGCGATCCGGTCGAAGGCCTGCCGGAAGCACGTCACGCTCACCGAGATGTCGTGCGACGGGTCGCGCAGCGTCAGGAACACCACGCCGGCGCCCGGCCGCCGTGACAGCTGAGTGATCTGCCCCTCGACCCAGACCGAGCCGAGCCGGTCGATCCAGCCGCCGATCAGCCGCGACACGTCACCGACGGGCAGCGGAGCTTCCGGGGAAGTCTGTAGAGCCATACGGGCGAGCGTATCGGCCGGCGCCGACAACGGGCCGGTGCCGCCGCGACAGCCGCGCCCTCACCTGGCCGCTCGACGCCCGCGCTGCACCAGGAGGACCACGAGCCCCACCGCCAGCCAGCACGCGCCCACCACCTGAGCGCTCGACGTCGCCTCGACGATCACCGCGATCAGCACCCCGGCACCCACCACCGGGATCAGGACGTGCCGCCACCAGCTCGGCGGCCCCTCCATCCGCCGCACCGCGAACCAGCCGACCACCGACGCGTGGAGCAGGACGAACGCGGTCAGCGCCCCGACGTCCACCACCGACACCAGATGATCCAGACCGTCGTCCCGCCGCGCCGCCCACACCGCCGCGACCATCGTCACGACCGCCGCGATCAGGATCGCGATCCGGGGTACCCCCGAGCCCGGGTCGACCTTGGACAGCAGCGCGGGCAGCCGGCGCTCCCGGGCCATCGCGAACAGCAGCCGCCCCGCGGCCGCCTGCCCGGCCAGCGCCGCGAACGCCGCCCCGATCGCCTTGCTGACCGCCACCAGATCGTGCAGCCAGGACCCGACCGCGGAGTCCACCGTGTCGTAGAACGCCGAGCCCTGCGCCACCGGATCGGCGGCCAGCTCCGCCGACGACACCGGCTCCAGCAACGCGGCCAGATACGCCTGCGCCACGAACAGCACCCCCGCCAGCACCAGACAGAACAGCACCGCCCGCGCCACCTTCGCCGAACCGCCCGTCACCTCCTCCGCGAACGAGGCGATGGCGTCGAAGCCCAGATACGAGAGCACCGCCACGGACACCGCGCCCAGCACCGCCGTCGCGGAGAAACCCGCATCCCCGGTGAGCGGCGTCAGCCAGCCGCGCTGCGCCCCGTCCTGTACGAGCACCACCACCGCCGACACCAGGAACACCAGCAGCACCACGATCTCCATCGCGAGCACCGCGAAGCCGACCCGGGCCGCCGCCCGTACGCCCCAGAGGTTCAGCAGCGTCGTGAGGACCACCGCCAGCGCCGTCCACACCCAGCGCGAGACGTCGGGGACCAGCGAGTTCATCGCGATCCCGGAGAAGAGATAGGCGACCGCGGGGATCAGCAGGTAGTCGAGCATCGCCATCCACCCAGCGATGAACCCCGGCCCTTCGCCGAGCCCCTTGCGGGCGTACGCGAAGACCGAACCCGCCAGCGGGGCCACCCGCACCATCTGGGCGTAACTGAAGGCGGTGAACGCCATGACGACGGTCGCGGCGATGTACACCAGCGCCACGGCCCCGTCGGACTTCGCGTCGAGGGTGCCGAAGACCCCGACGGGGGCCATCGGGGCGATGAAGAGCAGTCCGTAGACCACCAGGTCCCGGAAGCCGAGCGTGCGCCGCAGCCCCACCTGCTCCGTGGATCCGCCGGTGCCGGTTTCCGTGCCACTGCCGGCCATGAGCCCTCCGTCGTTCGCGTCGTCCATCGCGTGATGATCAGTCTCCCGACCCCGCCCTCCCCGCGCCTGTTCGGTACGGCCTAACGGCCTCCCCCGGGCAGGGAAGGAGGCCGTTACGATGGGACGCATGACTGCTCCGACACCCCGCCGCGTCCTGCTCGCCGCTCCCCGTGGCTACTGCGCGGGCGTGGACCGTGCCGTGATCGCCGTGGAGAAGGCCCTGGAGCAGTACGGCTCCCCGGTCTACGTACGCCACGAGATCGTCCACAACAAGTACGTCGTACAGACCCTGGAGAAGAAGGGCGCGATCTTCGTCGAGGAGACCGCGGAGGTCCCCGAGGGCTCGATCGTCATGTTCTCCGCGCACGGCGTCGCCCCGACCGTGCACGAGGAGGCGGCCGAGCGGAAGCTCGCCACGATCGACGCGACCTGCCCCCTCGTCACCAAGGTCCACAAGGAGGCCGTCCGCTTCGCGCAGGACGACTTCGACATCCTCCTGATCGGCCACGAGGGCCACGAGGAGGTCATCGGCACC
This sequence comes from Streptomyces sp. NPDC050422, assembly GCF_044458665.1. Classification (NCBI taxonomy): domain Bacteria; kingdom Bacillati; phylum Actinomycetota; class Actinomycetes; order Kitasatosporales; family Streptomycetaceae; genus Streptomyces; species Streptomyces sp. NPDC050422. Next base: position 35,956 of record NZ_JBITIE010000029.1, on the reverse strand, counting down.
TCCGGCGAGGCCCCCGACCACATCACCCTGGTCGACGGCCCCGAGGACGTCGCCAACGTCGAGGTACGCGACCCGTCCCGGGTCGTCTGGCTCTCCCAGACCACTCTCTCGGTCGACGAGACGATGGAGACCGTCGGCGCGCTCAAGGAGAAGTTCCCGCTCCTGATCTCGCCCCCCAGCGACGACATCTGCTACGCCACACAGAACCGCCAGATCGCGGTGAAGCAGATGGGGGCGGACGCCGACCTGGTGATCGTCGTCGGCTCGAAGAACTCCTCGAACTCGGTCCGCCTGGTCGAGGTCGCGCTCGGCGCGGGTGCGGGCGCCTCCCACCTCGTCGACGCCGCCGACGAGATCGACGAGGCCTGGCTGGAGGGCGTCTCCACGGTCGGGGTCACCTCCGGCGCGTCCGTCCCCGAGGTGCTGGTCGACGGCGTCCTGGCCTGGCTGTCCGAGCGGGGCTTCGAGGACGTCGAGATCGTGAAGGCGGCCGAGGAGTCGATCGTTTTCTCGCTGCCCAAGGAGCTCCGCCGCGACCTGCGCGCGGAGGCGGCGGCACTGTCGGCGGAATAGCACCCGTACCACCGGGCCCGTCCGGTTTCCCGTTCCAGGAAGTGAGCTGGGCCCGGTGCCCGTACCGTGGATCACATGGAGATCTTCGGCGTGGACATCGGCGGATCCGGGATCAAGGGTGCTCCCGTGGACCTGGACCGCGGAGACCTGGCGCAGGAACGTCACAAAGTACTCACCCCGCACCCGGCCACGCCTGAGGACGTGGCCGGGTGCGTGGCCGAAGTGGTCGGCCACTTCGACTGGAAGGGCCCGGTGGGCATCACCTTCCCGGGCGTCGTCACCGGCGGTCTCACCCGTACCGCCGCCAATGTCGACAAGGGCTGGATCGACCTGGACGCCCGCACCCTGCTCGGGGACAAGCTCGGCCTCCCGGTCACCGTCCTGAACGACGCGGACGCGGCCGGCATCGCCGAGATGACCTTCGGCGCGGGCCGGGGCCGCAAGGGCACGGTGATCGTGCTGACGCTCGGTACGGGGATCGGCAGCGCCCTCTTCATCGACGGCCGGCTCGTGCCCAACACCGAGCTCGGTCACCTGGAGCTGCACGGCCACGACGCCGAGAAGCACGCCTCCACCAAGGCCAAGGAGGACGAGGACCTGAGCTGGCACCACTGGGCGCACCGGGTGCAGAAGTACCTGGCCCATGTGGAGATGCTGTTCTCGCCCGAGCTGTTCATCATCGGCGGCGGAGTCAGCCGCAAGGCCGAGAAGTTCCTGCCGCTCATTGAGCACGTACGGGCCGAGATGGTGCCCGCGGAGCTGCAGAACAACGCGGGGATCGTGGGCGCGGCGATGGCGGCGGCGAGCCGCTGAGCCTCAGCGCCGGGAGGGCCGCCGCGGGGTCCGCGCCGCCGGTGACGGCTGCCCGGTCGGCCGCGAGGTCTGCGCCGCCAGCAGCATCCGCCGCTGCCGGGCCCGCATCAGGCGGACCTTCCGCACAGTCGCGATGAGCCCGGCGACGAGCGTGCCGCCGTACAGCCAGCCCGCGTGGACGGCGAGGGCGGTGACGACGGCCATGGCCTGTCCGCCGAAGCCGCCCGTGCCGCCGGAGATCGGGATGATGCCGACGGCGAACGCGATAGGCACACTGATCGGTGCGGTCACCAGGTCGGCGGGGCGCACCCAGAGCGCAGCCAGCGCGCTCACCGGCAGGAACAGCACACCGAACACGGCGGACGAGCCGTCGAACAGCAGCCAGTCCGCACAGCCGATGACGAACATGACGGCGGCGGCGAAGAGCCCGGCACCGATACCGGTCAGCCGGGGATTGGGCAGCCGCCGCAGGGCGAGCACGGCAGGCGGCACCGGGCGGCCCCGGCCTGCCGGCGTGCTCATCACCCGATAGACGGTCGCGCCGGCCGGGCCTTCGCCGCCGGACCCCTCGGCTGCCTTGGTCCCGAGCGGGGACAACGGGGCCGGCCGGGTCTGCCTGCGCTGCGGGGGACGTGTCCTGTGCTGCTCCACCGGGACAACGTAGGTCGCCGGGCGGGGGGAAGCGGGTGCGGGACACGCGCTTTGGCCGACCTTGGCGATGAGTTCGATGCCACACGGCCCAACGGGAACCGATTCCGCCCCGCTCCACCCCTGAACCGGCCCGGGTGGGGGCGGTGACCCCGCCCCCACCCCCGACCCGTGACAGGCCGCCCGCCCCCGCCCGTAAACTGGAGAATCGGCCCACCCGGGCCCGACGTCCATTCGAGCCCGTCCACCCCCTAGGGAAGTCGCCACCGTGTCGCTCACGATCGGAATCGTCGGTCTGCCGAATGTCGGCAAGTCGACCCTTTTCAACGCCCTGACCAAGAACGACGTGCTGGCGGCCAACTACCCGTTCGCCACGATCGAGCCGAACGTCGGCGTCGTCGGCGTCCCCGACCCGCGGCTGAACACACTCGCGAAGATCTTCGGCTCCCAGAAGCTGCTCCCCGCGACGGTCGACTTCGTCGACATCGCGGGCATCGTGCGCGGCGCGAGCGAGGGCGAGGGCCTGGGCAACAAGTTCCTCGCGAACATCCGTGAGTCGGACGCGATCTGCCAGGTCATCCGCGCCTTCAAGGACGAGAACGTCGTCCACGTCGACGGCAAGGTCTCGCCCAAGGACGACATCGAGACGATCAACACCGAGCTGATCCTCGCCGACCTCCAGTCCGTCGAGAAGGCCGTCCCCCGCCTCACGAAGGAGGCCCGCCTCCAGAAGGAGAAGGTCGCCGTCCTGGCGGCGGTCGAGGAGGCCCAGAAGATCCTGGAAGCCGGTGACACCCTCTTCCACGCGGGCATCACGGCCGGCACCGAGAAGGGCCGCCTGCTCCACGAGCTGCACCTCCTGACCACCAAGCCCTTCCTCTACGTCTTCAACGTCGACGAGGACGAGCTGGTCGACGAGGACTTCAAGAACGAGCAGCGCGCGCTGGTGGCCCCCGCCGAGGCCATCTTCCTGAACGCCAAGATCGAGTCCGAGCTGATCGAGCTCGACGACGACGAGGCCCTGGAACTGCTCCAGTCGATGGGCCAGGAGGAGCCCGGCCTGGCGACCCTCGGCCGCGTCGGCTTCGACATCCTCGGCCTGCAGACCTACCTCACGGCAGGCCCGAAGGAAGCCCGCGCCTGGACGATCAAGAAGGGCGCCACGGCCCCGGAGGCGGCCGGTGTGATCCACACCGACTTCCAGAAGGGCTTCATCAAGGCGGAGATCATCTCCTTCGACGACCTGGTCGAGACGGGCTCGGTCGCCGAGGCCCGCGCCAAGGGCAAGGCGCGCATGGAGGGCAAGGACTACGTCATGCAGGACGGGGACGTGGTGGAGTTCCGCTTCAACGTGTAGCGGTTGGTTGCTGCAAGCCGGCCATTTCGTCAAGAATGCTGGTCAGAGGGGTCGGACTTGGTGAGTCCGGCCCCTACCGCGTTTACGTACTGGCTTGGTGCCGACTCAGCCGCGGCGGGGTGGAGCGAGCTTCTCCAGGTCGAGGTTGATCTCGAAGGGCACCGGACGGTTGAGCGGGCCCCTGAAGATGCCAACGGGTACATAGGTGGCGGTTGGCTCGTCAAGTTCGTAGACGTGGACGACGGGTGCTCCGTCCTCGTCCTCGATGCGCCAGTAGTGCGGGATGCCGGCGACGAGGGCTCCGTCGATCAGCTCGGCGAGGTCCGGGCCACGAGGTCGACGACGGCTGAAACGAGAACCACCCTTGTCACCCACACGCGGGCCGTCTGCCCGCGCCTGCGCTGGACGCTCATCAAGGGCTCACCTCGTCCGAGAACATCGGGAGCGGCGAATCGGGCGAGTAGTCGACCGGCACGTGGGCGGGCCGGTCGGGGTGGCGCCTCGTGCCCCGCGCGGCCCCCCGGCGGCGCTCCGACTGGGCCTCGGGCCGGAAGGTGGTGCGGTGATCAGGCATCGCGCGCCAGTATCAGCAGGGCGTTTGCGGTGGGACACGAAGACCTCCGTGCGGTGGAGTTCCTGGACAGTTCCCGCCGCACCGGAGGTCTTCGTCGTCACGCTTGTGATCAGTACACCTGGCGCGTCAGGCCGACGCAGGCGGCGACAACCTCGGCACGGTGGCGGGACTCCGTGCCGGCCACGGCTGCCTCGACCCTCCGGGTGTACTCCTGCTCACGCTCACGTTCCCGGCGTTCCTGCGTGCGGTGGTGCACCCACCGCCGCACCAGCCCGGCGAGCACCACGAGGACCATGAGCAGCCACGCGTACTCGCCTGCCGAGCCCGCAGCCGTATTCACCGTACCGACCATTGCGACCGTTCTCCTTGTGTCGTCGAGCCGACGAGGCCCTCCCGGCAGGTGAGCCGGTGCTCCCAACTCTTCGCGTCTGCCCGGGTTTCCCTCTAGCGTGGGGAAACTCAGGGGAAACCGATCACCCGGCGAGGGGGAGTACATGGGCGGTGGAAGGCCCGTCACGACCGGTGGCGAGAGTCGTCCCGAACTCCGGGAGCTGGCTGAGTGGTTCCGTGCGGCCCTGCGGGCCGCTGGACACGAGACCGCTCACGCCTTTCTCTCCGCCCGCCGTTCGGAACTCTCGGTGCCGCCGCTTCACAAGAAGGCGGTCTACGACATCATCGGTGCCCGTCGGCTTCCCGAGCTGGCCACCGCCGAGAAGTTGGCCGAGGCTCTGGGGCTGCCTCGGCAGGCGGTCGCCGATGTGTGGGGCCGGGCGCGGTTCGCGCTGGAGCGCAGGCAACTCGCCGCCCGGCGGGCGGAGCGCGGCCTCGCTTCCGCTCCTGCGGTCTGGCCCGAGATTCCACTGCCCGACGCTTGGCTCGAGGATCTGCTGGCCAGCCAGGGCGACGCTGCTGAGCAGTTCCCGTACGACCTGCTGGGCGTGCGCAAGCCTCCGCTGTCCCACATCCATATCGAGCAGGATCTCCAGCCGCTCTCCCGCAACGCGGCGGGGCACGCGCCGCGCGCCACGGGGTCGGTACCGACCGTGGCTGCCGCGCTTTCCTCCCACGACCATCTGTTCGTCACCGGCGGTCCCGGGGCAGGTAAGACCACCCTCGGCCGCCATCTGGTCCGGCAGATCGCCCGGTACTGGCTCCGCGAGAAAGGGGCGGATGACCCGTGGTGCCGGGAGGTCGTCGTCCCGCTACGGGTCACGGCAACCGACCTGCGGACACGCCGCCCCTTCCACCAGCAGCTCAGCGATGCCGTCGGCCGCACCGGCACCCTGCGCAGCGCCGTGCCCGCGGACCGGTTCGCCGTGCGGCCGTACGGGGCGCGGTGGCTGGTGATCGTCGACGGCCTCGACGAGGTCGCTTCGCCGGACGATCGTCAGACGATTCTGAAGAGCCTGGCTCGTGAGGTCCGGCCGCACGGCGCCTTCCGGCTCCTGATCACGTCCCGGCCGCTTCCCCAGGACGAGCTGACGCCCTTCCTGGACCTGCCGGGTATGGGCTTCTACACACTCACGGGCTTCGACTCCGCGCAGCAACTGGCCTTCGCGGAGCGTTGGTTCGCCAGCCAGGGAGCCGAAGGCCCGGCCGCCGAGGCCCGCGCCTTCCTGGAGGAGGTCGGGCAGGCCGGGCTCGGAGAGGTGCTTCAGGTGCCGCTGCTCACGACCATCGCCGCCGCCCACCGCAGCCGGAACCCCGGCGCACCGTTGCCGCGCGGGCGGGTCGCGCTGTACGAGCAGTTCCTCGTCGATGTCGCCACCGCCCGCGAGAGCGCGGACGAGGTGGACAAGGGGTTCCAGGCCCGCTGGGAGCGGCGCGGGCAGGGGCGGCTCGCCGACTGGCTGCTCGACCACCGGGATCGCCTGGTCACCCATCTGGCGCGGATCCGTACGGCGCGCGCCTCCGCTTCTCTGCTCGAGGCAGCCGTGCGGTGGCTGGCCACGACCCTGCCCGCTGACCTGGTCTGGCCGGACGAGGCCCGCGATGAACTGGGCCAGTTCCTCACGCAGAGCGGTGCCCTCGTTCACGACCACGGTGAGCTGTCCTTCCTGCATCTGTCGTTCGCGGAGTTCCTGGCCGCGCGGGACGAGGCGGCTCGTATCCCTGCCGATTTCCCGGGCCTCGACGACTGGGCCGTCGACATCCGCAGTCCGTCCTCCCGGAACCGGGTGCTGTTCACCTTCGCCCTCTGGGCCCGGCGCCCGGGCCACGACGTGACCCTGGTGGTACGACACCTGCTGGCCGGCGACCTCGATCACCGGATCATGGCGCTGCGGCTGATCACCTCCGGGGTGCGGCTGGGGGAGGAGCTGGAGCAGGCGGTGATCGAGCGGGTGGTGGACCTCAGCCACGATGCGGACCGCCTCGACCGGTACCAGGGCCGTGGCCGGCAGGTGCTGCGGGAACTGTCCCAGCTCAGGGGAAACCGCCGCCTCGCGGCCAGGCTGCGGAGGATCGCGGAGACCGACGGGCTCGACGCCTCCCTGCGGATCGGTGCGGCTGCGGCGTACGCGGAGGTCGCTTCGCTTCCCGACGGGGTCGCTCTGCTTCAGGAACTCGGACGGGGGCTCCCGGCGGCAGGCGCCCTGGGGTGCTGCCGGGAACTGGCCGCGCTCGCCCCGACCGGCACGGACTTCAGAGCACGCCTGCTGTCGAACGTACTTGCCTCGCCGGCTGCTTCCGCCTGGAGCCGCCTGACGGCCGCGGAGGAGCTCGTCGCGCTGGGGCAAACCGAAGGAGTGGCCGATCTCGCGTGCTCCCTCGTGGCCGGCAGGGAGGAGAACGGCGCAGTCCTGAAGCGGGCCGGGCAACTCTGGTACGAGCTGGAAGGGTCGTCGGCCGCGCCACGCGTCAAGGCGGCCGTGGCCGGACGCACCTGTGCCCGGGACTGGGCCAAGGCCGCCTTGGCGCAGGTGCTGCTCCTCTTCGGCCTTGTCGACGAGGCACTTCCGTTCCTGGCGTACACCATCGAGAACAGCACGGACAGCGACTCGATCGACGAGGTGGTGCGCGGCTGGCTCGACCAGGAGGGAGAGAAGGCTGCCAACGACCTGGTCGAGCTGCTGCGCGGACACCAGGTGTGGAACTCGGACGAGCGTCCGAGTATCGCCATGGAGCTCGCCGGGGCCGGGTTCCGGCGACAGGCGGCGGAAGTGGTCCGGTTCAGCCTCCACGATCCCGACCCCGACACTCCGCACAACCTCGCGCTGGAGTCCATGGCGCTCGTCCGCGCCGGCGGCGCGGAGAGCGCGGAGGAGGTTCTCGGCTGGATGGAGCGGCGCAGGGCGACGGCTGATTCCTACGCCTCCGCGCTGCGGGACCTGGCGGAGGCCGGCGCCGGAGCGGGTGGCCTGCTGCCGCTGGCGCGACGCCTGCTCTGCCATCCGGGCGGTGGACACGGCGAGTTCACCTCGGCTGCCCGGGTCCTGTTCCGGTTCGCCCCCGAGGGCGCCTGCGCCGAGGTGCTCGCGGCCCTGGGCGACCGCCCGTACGGGGGACCCGCCCTTCGGGCCGCGCTGCTGCCGCTGCTGGCCGAGTACGGGGAGGCAACGGCTGTACGAGCGCTGGGCCAGGAGCTTTTGGTCGACCCCGGACTGGTCGGCCGCGAACTGGAAGCCGTGGTTTCGGCCTGGCTGGCCGTGGAAGGGAGGGAGGCGGCGGCCGACGTCGTGGACCGGGTCCGGGCGGCCGTGCGCCTGACGGCAGACCAGTGCGTGTCCCTGGCCACGCTGCTGACCGCCGAAGGGTGGCCGGACGCGGCGACCTCCCTCTGGTGCCAGGTGGCCACGGCTCCCGAGGCCGGTGCCGAGACCCGCTGGCGGGCAGTGCAGGAGCTGCTCGGCTCCGGTGCCGCCGCGCAGATCGAGCAGACCCTGCGCACCGCGCTGGTGACCCCGCGAGACGCCGACGAGGCCTTGCTGCTGCGCCGCCTGTTGGCCTGGGTGCGCCCGCCTGCCGACCGGGACCAGGACGGCACCACGTGGTGATCGAGTGCACCTGGCGTGGCTGAGCGGCCCGCGGCAGGGGACGGTCGGCGGGGCCCGAGCCGCGTGGTGCCGGGACGAAGCTCCCGTCCGGGACCGTGCGGACCGTACGGGACCGTGCAGGGACGCCCCTACCGTACGGCGATGTCGCCCTACGGAGGAGCCCGGCGCTACTCGGAACTGCCGTCCGGGCTCCGGCTAGCGCTTTATGCCCACGCCCGCCAGCAGGCTGATCTGGGCGTCCGTGATCTCCGGCTCGCCCTTGACGGGCTCGGCGGCCCGCCAGCGGTGGCAGCAGCAGATGCCGGGGTCTACCAGGTCGAGTCCGTCGAAGAAGCGGCGGACGTCGCTGTGCGAACGGAACTGCACCGGGGACCCGGACTTCGTGTAGACCTCCGCGACCTTGTTCCAGGTGACGGGGTCGAAGTCGGGCGTGCAGTGGGTCATGGCGAGGGCGCTGCCCGCCGGGAGCGGGTCGAGCAGCCGGCGGACGATGGCGTACGGGTCGTGCGGGTCGGTGATGAAGTGCATGAGTGCGTTGAGGGAGAGGGCGATGGGCCGGCTGAAGTCCAGGACCCCCGAGTCCTCCACGGCGCTCATCAGCGCATCGGCGTCGGTGGCGTCGGCCTGGACGTAGGCCGTGCGGCCCTGCGTCGTGCTGCGCATGAGGCGTTCGGCGTACTTGAGGACAAGCGGGTCGTTGTCCGCGTAGACGACGCGGGCGTCGCCCGCGACGGACTGGGCGACCTGGTGCAGGTTGGGCTCGGTCGGGATGCCCGTGCCGATGTCGAGCCACTGGCGGATGCCGTGCTCCTGCGCCAGGACGCGGGTGGCCCGGTGCATGAAGGCCCGGTTCTCGCGCGCGGTCACGTAGATGCCGGGGTGGGCCTGGGCGGCGACGAGGGCCGCCTCCTTGTCTATCTCGAAGTGGTCCTTGCCGCCGAGGAAGTAGTCGTACATCCGGGCGGAGTGCGCCTTGCTCGTGTCGAGGTCGTGGCCGGCCTGCCTGGTGGTCATGTGCTCCCCTTCATGCGTGTGTCGGTCGGCCCGCAGGCCAGGGACGGGACCGGTGTCGTCGTCCCTTCTGCTCGTCGTCGGATCACCCGGCGGCCAGGTGATCGGCCAGGCCCTCTTTGACCCCGCGGACGAACGCGGCGATCTCCTCCGGTGTGTAGATCAGCGCCGGCCCTGCAGGGTCGGTGGACTGCCGTACGGCCACGCGGCCGTCGGCGAGCTGCTTCGTCTCGACGCACTGGCCGCCGTTCGGCCCGCTCCAGGGGCGCTCCCAGCCGTGTTCCCCGAGGTTGTGGGCCGGCATGCCGTTGTAGACGCTCTCGTCGGTCATCGTCATGAGTACTCCTTGCGCATGCGGTTCAAGAGCGCCCTGCTGTCCTCGGACGACGTCAGCAGCGCCATGCGGGAATGTGCCTCGAGATGGGAGACGACGTCTGCGCGCTGGTCCAGATAGACCGAGGCGGACAGGAGTTCGCTGTAGACGACGTCGGGCAGTTCGGGTTCCTCGAACCGGAAATACGTGAACGGGGCGCAGGCGCCGACGTGCGCGCCCGCGGTGAAGGGCACGATGTCGAGGCTGACGTGCGGGAGCTCGAGGAGGTCCAGGAGCCGTTCGAGCTGTTCCCGCATCACGTGCGGGCCGCCGACCACCCGGTGCAGTACGGCCTCCTCCATGACCACCCACAACGTGGGGGCGTCCTCCCGCTCCAGCAGGCTCTGGCGACGCAGCCGCAGTTCCACACGGCGTGCCAGCTCCTCCTCGCTGCCGTGCGGCAACCCGCCGCGCAGCACCGCGTGCGCGTAGTCGGGGGTCTGCAGAAGCCCGGTGACGTACTGGGGTTCATACGTACGGAGGGTCTTGGCTCCGGCCTCCAGGCTGACGTAGGCCGTGAACCAGCTGGGGACGGCATCGCGATAGGAGTGCCACCAGCCGGGTTTGTTGGCCTGCTCGGCCAGGTCGACGAACTCGTCGATCTCCTGGCGGTCCGCGCCGAAGGTCTCCAGGAGCTTCTCCACGTAGAGAGGCTTCAGCGCGACCTCGGCCTTCTCCAGCCGACGGATCGTCAGGGGCGTCACCCGCAGTGCCTTTGCCGCGTTCTCCAGCGAGGCACCGGCGCCGAGCCGCATCTCCTGCAGCCGACGGCCGAGGATCATGCGCAGGACTGTCGGCGCGCTGGCGCCGGAACGGGCCTCGCTCACGCCCAACCTCCTGAGAAACCGTCAACAATGCCATTCTTACAGCCATTTGATGTTGACGCCAGGGTGATACCCGCGCTGCTGAAATTATCAGGGAGTCGGTTGCAGCGTGAGCCCTATCACGCGCATAGTGGACGTGTGAGCGGTCAAGTCACAGCAATGACGCAGCATCCGGCCCGGAGAGGGCGCGCGATGCCGATGTCGTCGTCGGCACCCCGCCGCCGGGTGCTCGTCCCGGCGTACGGCTCTCTCCGCTCGAGTTGCAGTCCCGCATCCCCTCACCGCGCCTTGCCCCCGGAAGGCGCTGGAAGGCGACATCCGTGACTCTGTCCACGCCATCGGCTCCGGCCGCGCCCCCCGTCTTAACCGGGACCGGGCCGCGCCGGGAGCACTGGTTCGGCCTGCCCGCCCTGCGTACCAGCGCCAGATCCGCCCGCGACACCGTGCGCGAGCGGCTCCGTGCCTGGAAGCTGCCTGGCGACACCTGCTGCGACGCGGTGCTGCTGGTCTCCGAGCTGACCACGAACGCCGTACTCCACACCGGCAGCGGTCATCTCCTGTGCGGCCTCACGCTGAGCGGCGACGAGCGGCGCCTGCGCATCGAACTCCACGACGAGGGCAGCACCCCCGTCCGCCCGCCCGAGCACCGCGCGGGCGCAGGCGAGGAGGGCGGGCGAGGGCTGTTCATCGTTCGGCAGATCGCGGACAGCTGGGGCTCCGCACGCTCGACGCGAGCCGAAGGCAAGGTCGTCTGGGCGGAGTTGACGGCCCACCCTTGACGCCGTGGGAACCGGGCGAGGCCGACCACGGAGCCGGGCCCGGCAGCGACCGTACGGCCCCGCCGCTTCCCCTTCGCGTGGCGGCCCCCCTCCCCTCCTCCTCGATCCATCCGCGGAAGGCGCCCATGACCCCCCACGAGGAAACCGTTTCTCCCGTCGTGCTGTACGTGTGCGCCGACCGGGCCCGGGGCGTGCCCGGGGAGGCCGCGCAGCGCGCGCAGACGGAGGGCCGCACGTTCGCCGAGGAGCGCGGCCTGACGATCGCCGAGGTCGTCACCGACACGTACGGCGAGCCCGACCCGGCCCAGCGCCGAGGGTGGCGGCGCGTGAGGCAGCTGGCACAGACGGGCCACGTCACCGCGGTACTCGTCCGCTGGCCCAACGCCATCGCCCCGGAGTGCGCCCGCGACCTCCGGCACCGCGAGGCAGCCTGGCTCCAGGACCAGGGCGTGCGCGTCCGGTACACCTGGGCGCCGTTGTCCTCGCGGGGCTGAGGGGGACGAAGGGGTCTCCTGTCCGTAGCGGCGGCGACCGGCGTTGACGGCGCCGAACGCGACGGCGTTCTCCAGCATGATGAGGCCGGCGTCGGGCTGACGCCGGCCGGTACGCGCTCAGCCCTCCTGCGGCGGCTCCAGCCGCTCCAGCCACGTCGTCAGGAGCGGCTCCAGTGCTGCCGCCTCGGCCCCGGTCAGGGTGTCCAGGAGACGGCGTTCGTTGCGCATGTGCTCGGTGAAGGCCCGGTCGATCAGGTCCCGGCCGGCGTGGGTGAGGGCGACCACGCGGGCGCGTCCGTCCTCGGCCGCCCGGCGGCGGGTGACCAGGCCGGCGCGCTCCAGCCGGTCGATGCGCTTCGTCATCGCGCCGGTGGTGACCATGGTGTGCGCCGCCAGCTCGCCGGGGGCCCGTTCGAACGGCCCCCCGGCCCGGCGCAGCGTGGCCAGTACGTCGAACTCGCCCTCACTGAGGCCGAATCGGCGGTACACCACGCAGAGTTCCTCCGTGAGCAGCCCGCCCAGTCGGTGCAGGCGGCCGATCACACCCTGGGGGCGCACATCGAGATCCGGGCGCTCGCGGGCCCATTCGGCCTGGATGCGGGCCACGTGGTCCAGCGGCTCGGGGCTGGTGGAATCCGGCATGACCCCATTGTAGCTTCCATGGAAGGCATCTCCGGGTATAGTAGCTTCCATGGAAGCTACCTTGCGCTGGGTGCTCATCACGGCGATCGCCCCGGTGGCCTGGGGGACGAACTACTACGTCACCCACGCCTACCTGCCCGCCGAGACCCCGCTGTACGGCGCCGCCATCAGGGCCCTGCCCGCCGGACTGCTGCTCCTGGCCGTCCGGCGCGAACGGCCCCGCGGCTCCTGGTGGTGGAAGGCGGTCGTCCTCGGCATCCTGAACATGGGCGGGTTCTTCGCCCTCGTGTACGTCGCCGCGCAGCTGCTCCCCACCAGCACCGCCTCGACGATCATGGCGGCCTCGCCGGTGGCCATGATGCTGATCGCCTGGGCGCTCGTCGCCGAACGGCCGGGACGGCTCCCCGTGCTGGGCGCCGCCGCCGGTATCGGCGGGGTGTGCCTCATGCTGCTGACCGGGACCGTCTCGGCCGACATCCGAGGCGTGCTGGCCTCGGTCGCCGCCCTGCTGATGTCGTCCCTCGGGTACATCCTCACCAAGCGCTGGGGCGCCGGGACCGACGTCCTCGCCTCGACCTCCTGGCAGCTGATCGCCGGTGGCCTGCTCCTGCTGCCCCTCGCCGCAGCCGTGGAGGGCGCGCCGCCCGCGCTCGACGGGGCGGCCGTCCTCGGATTCGGTTACGTCACCGTGGTGGCGACCGCCCTCGCCTTCGCCGCCTGGTTCGCGGGCCTGCGCCATCTGCCCGCCGCGACCGTCGGCCTGGTCGGGCTGCTCAACCCGGTGACCGGAGTGCTCCTGGGCACCGTGATCGCCGGGGAGTCCCTCACCCTCCGGCAGATCTGCGGGCTCGTCCTCGTACTGGGCGGCATTCTGCTCGGCCGGCCGACAACACGCCGACGGCGGGCCGAGCACCGCCCCGCCCGTCCTAAGGCTGCGTGACCCTCAGTTCCCGTACGCCCGCCGGCCCGGCCGCGTCCGTCGAGCTGACGGTCACCCGCACCTCGCGGGCCACCGTCCCTGCCCGGAACGGCTGCCAGTTCCTGCCGTCGGCCGAGGTCTCCAGGCGGTGCGAGGCGGGGGCCACGTCCGTCCACTCGGGGGCGATCCCCGTCACCGGGGCCGCCCGTCCCAGGTCCACCGTCAGCGTGCCCGTCGCTCCGTCGGGGGACCAGGCCGTCGCCGTACTGCCGTCGACGGCGGCGGCCGCGTACAGGCCGGGTGTCTCGGAGGTCGCCGTCGCCGGGCGGCAGCGGGCCGCGTCGGTGGTCGCGGTCAGGTCCGGGCGGCGCGTGGGGAGGGTGAGGGTGCTGGACAGGGTGCGCGGACCGGACGGGGTGTGGAGGGTGAAGGGGGTGCCCGAGGTGAGGCGGACCTCCGTCGTCCGGGGGCCGATCGTGATGTCGTACGTACGCCCCTGGTACCGCAGGCCCGTCAGGCTCACGCCGTCGCGCAGTTGCGGCGGCAGCATCGGGTCCAGGCGTACCCCGTCCTCGCGCAGCCGCAGACCCGTCAGCCCGTGCGTGAACACCTGGAGGAAGCCGCCCTTGCCGGTGAGGAAGTCCTCGGCGGGGAAGCCGGACAGCGGATCCTGCGCGCCCGCCTTCGCGCCGCGCGCCTCGCTGAAGAGGGCGTACGGGCCGCGCATGAAGGGGCGCACCGCACGCTGGAGATACGTGTACGTGGCACAGCCCGGCTCCCCGATCGCGGCCGCGTCGATCGCGTGCACCGAGTCCGTCATGGCCGGGCCGTCCGGATCGGTGTGCGCCGCGTAGTAGTCGAGGGTCGCGGCCGCCGCACCCGGCTCCATCGGCCACTCCAGCGGATAGATCAGCAGGACCGTGTCGGCCTGTTTGATCGTCGAGCCGTCGTATCCCGCGTACTGGAGATACAGCTTGCGCTCGGCGTCGTACGGGATGCGCAGGCCGTCAGCGACCTCGGTCCACTCCGCCGGTGCCGGGTGACCGAGGAGCTGCGCCGCGCGGGTGGCGTTGCGCAGGGCGGTGGCCGCGACGGCGTTGGTGAACACCCCGTCCGTGACGCCGTTGCTGTACTCGTCCGGGCCCGCCACCTCCTTCACCGAGTAGCTGCCGTCGTCGTTCGCGGTGGCGCGCGAGGCCCAGAAGTCGGCGATGCCCTGGAGCATCTGCCAGCCGTGGCCGGCCAGCCAGTCGCGGTCACCGGTGGCGAGGTAGTACTGCCAGACGGCCAGCGACACATCGCCCTGGAGGTGGTTCTGGGTCACGCAGTGCGGCGGGTTCCAGCTCTGGCACTCCGACCAGAGATTGCCCTTGCTCGCGCTCGTCCACGGGTAGAACAGGCCCTTGTACCCCAGCTTCTCGGCGTTCGTCCGGGCTTCGTCGCGCGTCCGGTAGCGGTACTCGACCACCGAGCGGGCCAGTTCGGGACGGGTGGCGAGCAGCCCCGGGTACATCCAGGTCTCCGCGTCCCAGAACACCATGCCCGCGTAGTTGTCGCTGGTCAGCCCGGCCGGGGCGATGCTGTCGCGGGAGCCGGTACGGGTGGAGGCGAGGAGGCCGTACTGGGCCGAGCGCAGCCACTTCTGCAGATCGGGGCTGCCCGGCACCGACACGTCGGCGGACCAGTCGCGGCGCCAGACGGCGGCGTTCTGGGCGAGGACGGCGGACCAGCCGCGCCGCGCCCCGCGCCGTGACGCCTCGCGCGCGGTGGTGCGCGGGGCGCGCGAGGTGAGCGCGGTGTCCACCCCGACGTACTTCAGATACGTGTACGTACGCCCGGCGGTCACCCGGGACGCCTGTCCGTTCACGCCCGCCGGGTGCATCGTCTGCACGATCGCGCCCGCCGTCCCCGTGCCCCGGGTGCGGAACGTCCCGTCGTCCTCCAGCGCGATCCGGCGTGCGCCGCGCGGGTCGAGCCGGCCGGTGACCGTCGCGGTGCCGGTCCAGTGCGGGGTCATCCGCAGCCGCACGGCACCGGTGTGCACGTCGGAGCGGTCGGCCAGCACCTCGTACGTCAGGTCGGTCGCGCGCCCGTCGGCCATGGTCCAGCGCAGCGAGGTGCGCACCAGCCCGCAGCGCAGGAACACCGTCTGGCGGTACCGGGAGATCCGGCCCGCCGGGGTGGCGGAGCCGTACGTCTCCCCGCCCACCCGCACATCGAGGTTCGTCCAGCTCGGCAGCGCGGCGGCCACCTCGCGGCCCGCCGCCAGGTCCTCCTCGCGGCCGAACAGCCCGGAGACGAAGGCCCCGTCGTAGCGCGGGGTGAACAGCGGCCAGCCGGTCTTCTCGTCGCGTTCGGCGTACCCGGCGCCGGCCGCCGGTACGCGGTGCCCGAGGTACCCGTTGCCGACGTACGGGTCGTAGCCGGCGGCCTCGCCGTACGTGGTGGACGTCGGCGCCCAGGCGGGATCCGTGTCCCGGCCGCAGGCCACCGTCGCCGGGGCGGGCGAGGGACGGTCCGCGGCGGACGCGACGGGCGGCAGCGGCGCGATCAGGGCGCACGCGACGAGGGACGTGAGGAGAGACGTACGCGAAAGGCTCACCGTACGAACGTAGGGAAGCGGGTGCGGTGCGGCGGGGCACGGCGCGCGGGTGAACGGCTGACGCGCGGGAACACGCGGGATCACACCGCCGCGAGCCCCGTCTTGAGGCCCGCGCCGCACAGCGGGACGACGACGCTGCGGTCCGTCCAGCCGCCCACCGCCGCCCAGCAGGCCACGCCCGTCGTCTCCACGTAGAAGCCGCGGGCGGCCAGATCCAGCTGCGCCGCGCGGATCTGATCCTCGGTCACCGTCAGGAAGGTGCCGCCCGACTCCCGCACCGCCGCCAGGATCGCGCGGGCACGCGGCGGGCGCGGGATGGCGATGCCCTCGGCGAGGGTGGGGGAGGCGGTGGCACCGGCCGGGGTGCCGAGGAGGTCGTCCGCCCCCGCGTGGAAGGCGGCGGCCAGCGGGGACACCGTCTCGGCCTGGACGGCGACCAGCGCGGGGCGGGTGTCGATCAGGCCCTGTGCGAGGAGTTCCGCGGTGGCCAGGGCCGCGCCGAGGAGCAGGGTGCCGTTGCCGACCGGTACGGCGATGGCATCCGGGAGCCGGCCGCCGAGGTCCTC
Organism: Streptomyces sp. NPDC050422; assembly: GCF_044458665.1. Lineage (NCBI taxonomy): Bacteria > Bacillati > Actinomycetota > Actinomycetes > Kitasatosporales > Streptomycetaceae > Streptomyces > Streptomyces sp. NPDC050422. Next base: position 19,786 of record NZ_JBITIE010000029.1, on the reverse strand, counting down.
CCAGAGCTCGTACACGTACGTTTTCGTGCCGTGCAGGAAGTACGGGTTGAAGACGTGCGAGGCGTAGAAGGTGCCGGGTGCGTCGGCGGCGGTGCGGGCCGCCCGTGCGGTCGCCTCGCGGTCCCCGGGGACGATCTCCAGCAGGGCTCCGTGGGCCCGGATCTGCTCGGTCTTCTTGGGCGACGTGCCCTCGGGGACGTACACCGTGCACGGCAGTGCGGCGCGGGCGCAGTACGCGGCGACGGCCGTGCCCGCGTTGCCGCTGCTGTCCGCTACGACGCGTTCGGGGGCGAGGTGGCGGGCCAGTTCGGCGAGCATCACCGCGCCGCGGTCCTTGAAGGAGAGCGTCGGCATCAGGAAGTCGAGCTTGGCCGAGACCGTGCCGGTGAGCGGCACGAGCGGGGTGCGGCCCTCGCCGAGGGTGGTCGCGGGGGAGGAGAGCGGCAGCACCTCCTCGTAACGCCACAGGGAGTTGACCCGGCCGGGCAGATCGCCGGGACGCAGCGGTCCCGCGCTCTCGAAGTCCAGGTCCCACGGGCCGCGGCAGACCGGGCAGCACCAGGCGAGCGAGGTGACGTCGGCACGGGTGCCGTCCTGCGGGCAGCGGTAGGTGGTGGCCATGGCGGCCAGCATGCCAGCCGGGGCGCCGGGGCGGAGTCCGGGGCGGCCGAGGTGTCGCGGCCGCCCCGGAAGGGCCGTTCCTACCGCCGGGAGAGTCCGCGGTCGACGGCGGTCATCAGCTCGCCGTCCTCCGTGTCCCCGTCCAGCGACCAGAACATCGCGCCGCCGAGCCGGTGGTCGCGGATGTACGCGGTCTTGGTGCGCAGCACCTGCGGGTCGTCGTACGTCCACAGCGTGGTGCCGTCGAACAGCCAGGCGCTGCCGTCGCGGACGTTGCGGTGGACCTTGTACGTACCGGATTCGGCCAGCTTCTTCAGGGCCTTGTAGTCCTCGTAACCGGCCGCCCAGGTGGCGGGGGCGGGGGCCGTCGCGGGTTGGCCGAGGCCGTCGCCGCCCCCGGTCACACCGGTCCAGCCCTGGCCGTAGAACGGCATCCCCATCACGAGCTTGCGGGCCGGGGCGCCGCGTTCCAGCCAGGCGCGCACGGTCTGGTCGACGCTGAAGTCGTCCTTCGCGTACAGCGCGGACTGCTGTGCGGTGGTCTTCTCGCCCGAGACGTGGAAGTCGTAGCCCTGGAGGTTCACGAAGTCGAAGTCCCGCATGATGCGCGGGACGTCGAAGCCGGCGTCGATCTTCTCGGGGGACGTGGGCACGAACGCCGAGAGGTCGTAGTGCTTGGGCTTCGAGCCGTGGTGGCCGCCCTTGCGTGACGCGGCGCTGCTCTTCGCGTACGCGTCGAGCTGGGTACGGAACTCGTGGACCAGAGCCGTGAAGTTCCGCTTGTCCTCGGGGCGGTACACCGTGTCGGAGTCACCGGCGGATCCCGGCCATTCCCAGTCGATGTCCACTCCGTCGAAGAGACCGGCCGCCGCCCCCTCGCCGCCGCGCGTCCCGTCCACCGGCAGGTTGCCCTTGATGTACAGGTCGATGCAGGAGGAGACGAAGGCCTTGCGGGAGGCGGCGGTGCGGGCCGCGTCCGAGAAGTGCGTGGACCAGCTCCAGCCGCCGAGCGAGATCATCACCTTGAGGCCGGGGTGCTCGGCCTTGAGCTCGCGCAGCTGGTTGAAGTTGCCCGCCAGAGCCTGGTCGTCGGTGTCGGCGACACCGTCCACCGAGCCCGCGGCGTCCAGCGGGCGCACGTAGTCGGCCCAGGCGTCGGCCTCGCCGGGCACGTTGCCCGTGAAGCACGTGCCGTCGGCGCTGACGTTGCCGAACGAGTAGTTGATGTGGGTGAGCTTGGCCGCGGTGCCGCTCGTCTCCAGGTCCTTGACCTGGAAGTCACGTCCGTAGACGCCCCATTGCGTGAAATAGCCGACGCGCTTGTAGGCGGGCGCGGAGCCGTGGTGGCCACCCTTCCCGCGGTCGGCGCGGTGGTTGTCGCCGTGACCCGCGGTGGCGTTGGCGGCGGGGGCGAGGGTGGCGGCCAGCGAGAAGGCGCAGGCGGCAATGGCCAGTCCGGACAGGGTTCTTCGACGCATGAGACCCGTTCCTGTGCGTGTGCGGAGGCATGTGCGTATGCGGAGGCATGTGCGTATGCGAGGCATGTGCGGGGAGGTGCGTGACTGTGCTGTGTGGAGAGGAAGCTATTGGTCTGGACCAAACGGGGTCAAGGGGTGCGGCGTGCCGGAACGGCCGAGCAGGCAGGGGCGGCAGGGACGGGGTATGCGCACGCCGACGTCAAATCATCACTTCGAGTGAAACTCTGGCCTGTGCTTGCGGTCTGGAACCGACGGTTGCCACGCTGTTGCAGTCTGTCAACCTCTTGGGGAGTGGCCTGTGACTTTCGGTGAGCAGCCCGCCTATCTGCGCGTTGCGAGCGATCTGCGAGAGAAGATCGTCAACGGTTCGCTGCCGCCGCATACGCGCCTGCCGTCGCAGGCCCGTATCCGCGAGGAGTACGGGGTCTCGGACACCGTCGCGCTGGAGGCGCGCAAGGTGCTGATGGCCGAGGGGCTGGTCGAGGGCCGCTCCGGCTCCGGCACCTATGTGCGTGAGCGCCCGGTCCCGCGCCGGATCGCCCGTTCCGGCTTCCGTTCGGAGGCCGGGGCCAGCCCGTTCCGGCAGGAGCAGACGGCGGAGGGTGCCCGGGGGACCTGGGAGTCCCGGAGTGAACAGGAGGGCGCGAGCCCGGAGATCGCCGAGCGGCTCGGGATCGAGCCGGGCGACCGTGTGATGCGTACGCGCTACGTGTTCCGGGACGGCGGTGAGCCGATGATGCTCTCCACCTCGTGGGAGACCCTCGCCGTCACAGGGCGCACACCGGTGATGCTGCCGGAGGAGGGCCCGTTGGGCGGCTGCGGGGTGGTCGAGCGGATGGCCGCGATCGATGTCGTCGTGGACAACGTGGCCGAACAGGTCGGCGCGCGCCCGGGGCTGGCGGAGGAGCTCCTGGCGCTCGGCGGGGTGCCGGGCCACGTGGTGATGGTGATCGAGCGGACGTACTACGCGTCGGGCCGCCCGGTCGAGACCGCCGACGTGGTGGTGCCGGCCGACCGCTACCGGGTCGCCTACCACCTTCCGGTCCGGTGAACCGCTGCGCGTGACGGCTTGTCATGTCCCGCGCCTGGCCGCCTTTTGGGGTCCGGGAGGGCGGTGAGGGAGACTGGGGGCGCATCCACACGGATGCGCCCCCAGTCCGTTGGTCCGCTCCTGGCCGAATCGGTATCTCTTTGTGCAATTGCGCCTGCGGTGAGTGAAGGTCAGGCGTAGGCTCGGGCATATGCGTACTGCGGTTTCCTGGGGATCCTTAGAGACGTGCACGCCGTTCAGGGGAGGGGCGCAATGCTCGGGAGGGGCACGATGAGCGACAGCGGTGCCGTGCTCCCTTGGCTGGTGATACGGCAGGACGACAACGGCAACCGCTACCGCGTGGGCAGGTATGCCACGCAGGACGAGGCGCAGCGGACCGCTGACAAGCTCCAGGACCGCGGCCACAAGCAGCTCTACTGGGTCGAGCGCGTCGGGCAGACCGCCCGGCCGTAGTGCGCCCCCCTGCGGCGCTTTTCCGGGCACGGGCGTCCGTGACGGGGCGTTACGCTCCGCACCATGACTGAACGTGTGGTGGTGGCCGGGGCCGTCTACGACCGGGGGCGGCTGCTGGCCGCGCGCCGCAGTGCCCCGCCGGAGCTCGCCGGACGCTGGGAACTCCCCGGCGGCAAGGTGGAGCCGGGGGAGAGCGGCGAGCAGGCGCTCGTCCGTGAACTGCGCGAGGAGCTCGGCATCGAGGCAGAGCCGCTGGAGCGGATTCCCGGTGAGTGGCCCCTCAAGCCCGGCTATGTGCTTCACGTGTGGACGGCCCGGCTGGTGTCCGGGGTGCCCGCGCCGCTCCAGGACCATGACGAGCTGCGCTGGCTCGGACCGGGTGAGACCGACACGGTGGACTGGCTGGAACAGGACCTGCCCGCAGTGGCCGAAGCCGTACGCCGGCAGCCCGGCGGCGCACACCGTTGAGCGGAGCGCCCGGCCCTGGGCCTGTGCGCCCCCTTCTCTACACGTACAGCCGTTCGTGCGCGCGCCGCTACACCCGTACGCCCCACGTGTCGACACCGGCGGTATTTCGTCCTGAATTCCGGGTATGTGGTGTTTAGCCCCCGCCCACAGGACGTTCCCGTTGCTGGCCCTGGGAAGTGATCGGCGTGATCGAGACCGAAGGCGACAGCGCAGAGTGGAGCTTTCCCGCTGTTCCCGGCGCCGTACGCTCGGCCCGGCACGCCGTCCACGAGGCCCTGCGCTGCTGGGGGCTCGACGTGGCCGTCGGTGATGTGGCGGTCCTGCTGGTCAGCGAGCTGGTGACCAACTCGACGCGGTACACGACGGGCCCCATCGGGGTGCGGCTGGTGCGCCCCCATCCTGACGGTGAAGGCCCCGCGGCACACCCCGGCCTGCTCGTGGAAGTCTCCGATCCGCTTCCGGATCCGCCCACCGAACGTACGGCTGGACCCGACGACGAAGGCGGCAGAGGACTGCAGCTCGTGGCCTGTTCGGCCCGGCGTTGGGGAACCCGGCGCGGAAAGAGCGGCAAGACGGTGTGGTTCGAGCTGGCCCTGCCTGGTTAGGAGTGAGGTGGGACGAACGGCGATCACGGAAGACAGGTCAGAATCGGCCGGTCAGAATCCTGGCCGAAACGGACTGAGACCGTGCTGTGATCGTGAACGCCGTGTCGGTAGGGGCCGTAGTGCTGAATACTGCGGGCAGGACCGGTCCGGTGTGTGAGCTGGAGGGGACGGTCGCGTGAGCGAAATACCTGGGACAGCGGGCGACGTCGTGTGGCAGAGCAGTCCGCCTGGCTCGATCTACGACTACATCAAGGTCGCCTCCTTCTCGATCGGCCCCGATGGCCTGATCGAGCAGTGGAGCCGCCGGGCCGCCGGCCTCTTCGGCGTTGCCGCTCACGAGGCCGTGGGCAAGGACCCGGTCGAGGCATTCATGCCCGACGAGCTGCGCGGGGACGGCCACCGCCGGATCGGCGAGGTGCTCGACGGCAAGGAGTGGACGGGGCTGGTCCCCTTCCGGATGCCGGGCGAGGACGCCGTGCACGGGCTCGCCGAGATCTATGTGATGCCGAGCCAGACGGCGACGGGCGAGCGGGCCGCGGTCTGCATCGTCGTGGATGTCCGCGCACTGCGCCTCATCGAGACGGACCTCGCAGCCTCGCAGGCTATTTTCGGCCAATCACCGTTCGGCTTCGTCCTGTTCGGCACCGACCTCACCGTCGTGCGGTCCAACGAGCGGTTCGCCACCGTCTTCGGCGGCCGTGCGGACGACCACCGAGGCCGCACGGTCCACGACTACCTCTCCGGCGCGGAGGCGGACCGGCTGACGGCCACGCTCGAACGCGTCCTGGCCACCGGCGACTCCGTCACCGACCTCCAGCTCGTCGGCACCGCCCCCGGCGACACCGAGCGCCGCCACTGGTCGATGAACCTCTACCGGGTGCACAGCGGCTCGGGCCGCCCCATCGGCATCGCCGGACTGGCCACCGATGTGACCCGGCGCCACATCGCCGCCCGGGAGGCCGCCAGCGCCCGGCGCAACCTCGCCCTGCTCAACCAGGCGAGCGCCCGCATCGGCAACTCCCTCGACCTGGAGACGACGGCCCGCGAACTCCTCGACGTCGCCGTCCCCGGCTTCTGCGACCTCGCCTCCGTCGACCTCTACCAGGCCCTGCTCACCGGTGAGGAGACGCCGCCGGGCAGCGGGGGCTCCCCGCACCGGGAAGCGGTCGGCGGCTCCGCCGAACTGCGCCGCGTCGCCTTCGCCAGCGCCGTCTCGGACACCCTGCCCGACCTTCCGGGCCCCGCGTCCGACACCGGACCCCGCACGGCCGACCGCCCGCCCGAACTCGGCGCCGTGCACCGCTACTCCTTCGGCTCGCCCTGCGCCATCGCCCTGCGCACCGGCCACGTGGAGGACGTGCCCGGCGACGACCGCGGCTTCGTCCAGTCCACGCTCGCCGTGCCACTGGTCGCCCACGACACCGTCGTCGGCCTCGTGCGGTTCTCCCGTACGAAGGGCAGCGAACCCTTCGGTGAACGGGACCGCGCCCTGGCCACCGAACTCGCCGCACGCGCCGCCGTCTGCATCGACAACGCCCGCCTCTACCGCCGCGAGCACGAACGCGCGCTGATACTCCAGCGCAGCCTCCTGCCGCCCGGCGACCCCGAGGCCGCCGGCCTCGACATCGCCTGCCGGTACCTGCCCGGCAACACGGCGACCGAGGTGGGCGGCGACTGGTTCGACGTGATCGAACTCCCCGGTCACCGCACCGCCCTCGTCGTCGGCGACGTCATGGGCCGCGGGCTGCGCGCCGCCGTCGCGATGGGCGAGCTGCGCACCGCCGTACGCACGCTGGCCCTCCTCGACCTGGAACCCGCCGAAGTGCTCTCCGCGCTCGACGAGGTCGCCCGGGGCCTCGGCACACCCGGCGCCGGCACCTCCGCCGACGCGGGCGGCGGCGCCCAGTGGCCCTCGCGGGCCGCCCACAAGTCGCGCGAGGCGGACCTCTCCGAGGTCTACCTGGCGACCTGCGTCTACGCCGTCTACGACCCGGTCACCCGGCGCTGCACCTTCGCCAACGCCGGGCACCTTCCCCCCGTCGTCGTCGAGCCGGGCGAAGCCGCGCTGCTCCTCGACGTACCGCCCGGCATGCCGCTCGGCGTCGGCGGTGAACCCTTCGAAGAGGTCGAGGTGGAGCTCAAGGAGGGCGCCCTCCTGGCCCTCTACACCGACGGTCTCGTCGAGTCCCGCGACCATCCCCTGGACGAGGGCCTCGAAGCGTTGCGCGCAGCCCTCGTCGAACCCGCCCGGCCCCTCGAGGACGTCTGCGACCACGTGCTGAGCTCGCTCGACACCCGGCACGGCGAGGACGACATCGCCCTGCTGATGGCCCGCATCCAGGGGCTGCCCGCCGAGGCCGTCGGCGACTGGCGGCTGCCTCGCGAGCCCCGCTCGGTCGGCCGCGCCCGCGAACTGGCCCGCGGCCAGCTGCTCGCCTGGGACCTCGACGACCTGGTGGACACGACCGAACTGCTGGTCAGCGAACTGGTCACCAACGCCCTGCGGTACGGCGAGGGCGAGATCCGGCTGAGACTGCTGCGCGACCGCACCCTCGTGTGCGAGGTGTGGGACGCGGGCCTCGTCCAGCCGCGGCGCCGGCGCGCACGCGACACGGACGAGGGCGGCCGCGGACTCCAGCTGGTCGGGCTGCTGAGCGCGGCCTGGGGGTCGCGCCGGACACCACGGGGCAAGACGGTCTGGTTCGAACTCCCGCTGCCCGACGGCGGACCGGCCGCCGAGCGCACGGTGGAGGAACTGCTCAGCATGTTCTGAGGACGGCACCCGAAGAGGTCAGGTCGTCTTCAGCGCGGCGAGGCGGGCCTCCACCTCGGCGCTGTCGCCCAGCGTGTCCAGCTGCTCGAACTGGGCGTCCAGCGACGAGGCGGCGAGCTCCTGCTTGCCCAGCGCCTTCGCCTCCTCGCGCCGCACCTTGTCCTCGAACCGGCCGATCTCGCTGGTCGGGTCGAGCACGTTGATGCTCTTGACGGAGTCCATCATCTGGTTCTGGGCCTGGGCGGACTTGGCGCGGGCGACCAGCTCGTCACGCTTGGACTTCAGCTGCGTCAGCTTCTCCTTCATCTGGTCCAGGCCGGACTTCAGCTTGTCCACCACCTCGGTCTGGGCGGCGATGGTGGGCTCCGCCGTCCTCGCCTCCTTCTCCGACTGGAGCTGGCGGCCGAGCGCGACCTTGGCCAGGTTGTCGAACTTGTCGGCGTCGGGGCCCGATCCGCCCGCCCGCAACTCATCGGCCTTCCGGCTGGCGGCGAGCGCCTTCTCGCCCCACTCCTTGGCCGCCGCGACGTCCTCGCGGTGGTCCTGCTCCATGAGGCGCAGATTGCCGATGGTGGCGGCCACGGCCTGTTCGGCCTCCGAGATGTTGGACGTGTAGTCGCGGATCAACTGGTCCAGCATCTTCTGCGGGTCCTCGGCCTGGTCGAGCAGGGAGTTGATGTTGGCCTTCGCCAGCTGGGTGACGCGTCCGAGGATGGTCTGCTTGGTCATGGCACCTCTCCTGTGTGTCCGGTCCTGCTCTGCAACGTGATGTGTACGAGTACGAGTACGCGCATGGGTACGGGTACGGGCCCCGGTCAGAAGCGGCCGCCGCCGCCCCGCCGGCCGCGCGTTCCCCCGCCGCCGAAGCTGCCCGGCCCGCCGCCTCCGAAGCCGCCCCCGCCGCCGAACCCGCCCCCGAAGCCGCCGCCCCCGAAGCCACCGCCCCGGCCGCCGCCCATGAGCCCGCCGAGGAGGATGCCGCCGAGCACCGCGCCGCCCATGCCGCCGCCCGCCCCGCCTCCTGACACCCCGCCACCCGGACCGCCCCCGTACGCGCGCACGTCCTGCTCCGCGAGGCTCCGCGCCTCACCGGCCAGCGCGTCGGCCCGCTGCGCCTCGGCCAGCGCGGCCTGCGGATCGTTCGCCCCGGCCAGTTCGCCGGCCCGCTCCAGGCGCCGCTGGGCCTCCGCCAGCCGGGTCCGGGCCTGACTGCCGACCGCACCCCGGTTGGTGGAGACGTAGTCCGCGGCGGCGCCGATCGCCGACCGTGCGGTGAGCATCGTCTGGTCCAGCAGGGAGCGGGCCCGCCGGTTGCCCTGCTCCTGCTCGCGCGCACCGGCCAGTGCCTCGTCCAGCACCGCGTCCGCCTCCTCCACCCGGCGCAGGGCGTCGATCGGGTCGTACGCACCCGCGCCCAGCTCCTCCCGGACATCACGGACCACGGCCTGCGCGCGGGCGATCCGGCCGCGGAGGTCCGCGGTGGACACGCCCTCCGCCGTACCCTCCAGCAGCCCGCCCGCGTCCGCCAGGTCCGTCTCCGTCTCCGTGAGCGCGGCCGGGAGCCCGGCCGCCGCCTCCTCCAGTTCCCGCGCGCGCCGGTCGACGGCGTCGACGAGCGTGGTCGCCTGGCCGACCGCGCCCTCGGTGGCCCGTACGTACACCGCCGCCGTGGCATGGTCGCCGCCGTCCACGGCCTGCCGCGCCTGGTTGAGCGACGACGTCGCGAAGACGAGCCGGTCCTTGGCCTGCTCGATGTCGCCCGCGGCGGGGGCCGACGCCGACTCCGCGTAACGGCCCTGCAGGGTGGCGAGCGTGGCCTGCGCGGCGGAGACCCGGCCGGTCAGCGAACGGAACGCCCTCTCGGCCGCCGCCAGCGCCTGCGGGGCGTCGCGTTCCAGTTCGCGCAGCCGGTCGAAGTCCTCGGAGACCTCGTCCAGCCGGGCGTTCGCGTCCGCGCAACGGCTGATGATCTCGTCCAGCATCCGCCGGCGCGTGTCGTCGTCCTCCGGGAAGGCGTCGTCGAGCTGCTGGCGCAGGCGGAACGCGGCCGTCAGCTCACCCTTGGCATGGGTGACCGCCTCGGTGAAGGGTGCGGCGGCCTCCTCGCCGAACTGGGCGGTGGCGAATCCGAGTTCCTCCTCGCTCGTGCGGACCGCGTCATCCGTGTCGACGAGCGTCTCCTTGGCCTGTGCGTCGAGTTCGGGGAGCGGAGTGGGCGGCGGCGCGGGCTCGCCCTGTCCGGCTCCGGCCGGCCCCCAGCCCGTCGCGCCGGGTGTCGTACGGGTGGTGGCGCGCCGCCTGCGCCGGGTGAACGCGTACGCGGCGACCGCTCCGACACCGCCGACGAGGACGATCGGCAGCACCAGGTCCCCGGCACTCGTCCCGCCGGAACTGCCCGCGCCGGGGTCGTCGGGCCCCGGGGTGATCGTCGGGGTGGGCACGGCCGCACCGGCCAGGACGGCGGAGTACCCGTTGGCGGCCCCGATCGCGGCGCCCGCCCAGTCGTTCTCCTTGAGCGCCGGCTCGATGGCGGTGCTCGCCACGTCCTGGAGCTGTGCGTCGGTGAGCCGGGAGTCCTGGTCGACGGAGTACGCGTACTGCCGGTCGTGGGTGGCGACGGCCAGCAGCACGTCGTCGCGGCCGAGCCCGTTGCGGTTCGCCGTCTCGTCGGCCCAGTCCTGCGCGGAGCGTCCGGAGAAGTCACGGACGTAGGCCACGAAGAGCTGGACGCGGCGCTGGTCGTAGAGGTGGTCGAGCGCGGTGACCACCTGGGCCTTGCGGTCCCCGAGCGCGCCCACCTTGTCGGTGATCTGTCCGTCGCGCGACAGCGTGATCGGCCCGTCGGCGCGAGCGGTCGGCGCGGGGGCCAGGGCCAGCCAGCACACCGTCAACAGCACGGCGAGCAGGGCCCGGCCCGGTATGAGGATCCGGGTTCGGCTCATGGGCGGCATCACGTTCGTGAGGCTATGTCCGGCCCAGGTGGCCCGCGACCCGACGAGGGGCCGCACCGCACGTCACGGCGGATCCACCTCCCCGTCGTACAGACGCATGCGTCACCACGCCCGGCTCCGCCACGGATGTGCTTCGGCGTGCGGGGAGTGAAGGGTGCGGCGCAGCAGCCCGCGGTCCAGTCGGGTGACGAGGCGGGACAGTTCGGCCCGGGGCCGGGCCGGCAGCAGGGCGAGGACCTCGGCCAGGAGGTCCCGCACGTGTGTCACGTCGTCGAGTGAGCAGCCGCGGCAGGTGCACTGGGCAAGGCTCGGATACAGGATGCGTCCGGGGCGGGCGAGGAAGCGGCGGTAGCGGAGCAGGGCGACCTCGGTGGCGCCGGGGTGGACCTCGTAGAACTCGTGCTCGTACTCCACACGCCGGATGGCGGCGCTGGTGGCGAGCGACAGCGAGCTGATCCTTCCCGGCTCGCACAGCCATACGGGCGTGCGGTCGGGGGCGGCGCGCAGTGCGCCGGGCCGCTTACGCGGCATGTGCCTTTCGGCAGGGCGATGTCATGCCGGTCATCCTGCCACGGCACACCGGCGAACAGGAGGCCCGCGGACGCGCGGATACGAACAGGGCGCGCGGCGGCGGCCGTACGGAAGAGCGGGCGGGCCCGGGGGCCGTAGGGGAGCGGACGGCCCGGCCGTGGTGCCGTACGGGAACCGGCGGAGGTCAGGTTTCGCCGGTTCCCGTACGGGAGGGAGCCGTCAGGAGCTCCCGGTCAGGGGTCGGTCTCAGCCGGCGTCGCGCGGCAGGGTGCGGGTGCGGCCCATCTCGCCCAGCCAGACGGCGGACGGCTTCGGCAGCCGCTCGAACGTCTCCGGGTCCCAGCCGATGAGGCCGAAGGTGGGCGCGTAGGAGCCCCACTCGTAGTTGTCGAGCGCGCTCCAGGCCAGGTAGCCCCGGATGTTGAGGCCGTCCTCCAGCGCGGAGGCGACCTCGTTCAGCGCACCGGTGTAGTAGTCGACGCGGCGGCTGTCGACGTCGGTGGCGATGCCGTTCTCGGTGACGATCAGCGGTACGTCGTGGCCCACGACGTCGGCGGTGTGGCGCAGCGCGTAGCCGACGGCGGAGGGGTAGTACTCCCACTGCGTGAGGGTGCGCTCGACGTCGTCCGCGGTGGGGATCGGGCCGTCGGTGCCGATCATGGTCCGGGTGTAGGACTGCACACCGATCCAGTCGTCGCCGCGGGCCGCCTCGATGAAGACGTCCTCGCGGGGGTGACGGTAGGCCGCGGTGACCTCCTCGGCGCCGGGGAGGGCCTGGTAGACCTGGTTGGCGACGGTCCAGCCGACCTGGATGCCGGCGTTGATCGCCTTGACCTCCTTGACGGCCGCGTGGTGGGCGGCGATCACGGCCACGGTGGTCTCGTCGTCCGGGGTCGGCAGACCGGCGGGCGGGAAGCCGATGTCGCCGCGCTTGGCCTGGCCCGCCATGACGGCGATCATGTTCGGCTCGTTGATGGTGCAGACGTGGCTGACGCCTTCGGCGATGACCGGTGCGCAGGCCGCGACGTACCGGGCGAACAGCTCGGTCGCGCCCTCGGAGGTGAAGCCGCCGCGGGCCTCGAACCACTGGGGGACGGTGAAGTGGTGCAGGGTGACCATGGGGCGCAGGCCGCGCTCGATGGCGCCCTCGACCATCCGGCGGTAGTGGGCGAGCTCGGCGCGGGAGAACCGCCCCTCGGCGGGCTCGATGCGGGCCCACTCGATGGAGAACCGGTAGTCGGTGAAGCCCAGGCCGGCCAGCACGTCCATGTCCTCGTGCCAGCGGTGGTAGCTGTCGCAGGCGTCCAGGCTGGGCTCCTGGATGTGGGTGCCCGCGGTGTGCTCCTTGACCCACCAGTCGCTGTTGGTGTTGTTGCCCTCGATCTGGTGGGCGGCCGTGGAGGCGCCCCACAGGAAGCCTTCCGGGAACGGGACCTGGGTGTGAGTCATCGCAAACTGTCTTTCTGGTGCGTGAGGGGTGCGGCCGGCGCGGTGCTGTGCGGGGTGCGCGGCCTCGTACGTGTTCGGTGGGGCGGCCGGGGCGGGCTACTTCATGCCCGCCGTGGCGATGCCCTGGGTGAAGTGCCGCTGGAGCGCGATGAACACGACCAGGACCGGCAGCACGATCAGGAAGGACCCGGCCATCAGCATGCCGTTGGAGCCGCCCGCCTTGTTGGGGTCGGTCGCGAACGTCGCCAGGGCGACCGGGAGGGTGTACTTGTCGGGGTCGTTGGTCGCGATGAGCGGCCAGACGAAGTTGTTCCAGGACCCCAGGAACGTGAAGATCGACAGCGTCGCCAGGGCGGGCTTCACCAGCGGCATCACGATCCGCCAGAAGATGTACCACTCGCCGGCGCCGTCCATCCGGGCCGCTTCCAGCAGCTCGTCCGGGATCGACTGCATGAACTGCCGCATCAGGAAGACCCCGAAGGCGCCCGCCGCGAACGGCAGCACCAGACCGGCGTACGAGTCGATCAGGCCCATCTTGCTCATCAGGACGAACAGCGGCAGCAGCATCAGGTTGCCGGGCACCATGAGGGCGCCGAGCACCAGACCGAAGATCTTGTTGCGGCCGGCGAACCTCAGCTTGGCCAGGGCGTACCCGAGCATCGAGCAGAACACCAGGTTCGAGACGGTGACCAGCACCGCCACGATCACCGAGTTCATGAAGTACAGCGGCAGGTCGAGCTTGTCGAGCAGGTCCCGGAAGTTGGCCAGGGTCCACTCGGTCGGGATCCAGACGGGCGGGCTCGCGGTCAGCTCGTTCGTCGTCTTGAACGCGGACAGGGCCATCCACAGGAACGGCGCCGACATGATCAGCAGGCCGAGCGACAGCAGGACGTAGACGAGGACCCGCTTCAGGGACCGCGGCCGCTTCTGCCCGCCCGGCTGCCCGGCGTCCCCGGGCTTCTTCGACGGCGCCGTCGGGACGGCGCCCGGTGCACTGGTGGCGCTCATTTCGTGTTGTCCTTCAGCAGTCGGAGCTGCAGCACCGTGATGCCCATGATCACTACGAAGAGGACATACGCCATGGCGCTCGCATAGCCCATGTGGAAGAAGTTGAAGCCCTCGCGGTACATGTTCAGCGAGACGGTGAGCGTCGAGTCCGAGGGCCCGCCCTGCGTCATCACGAACGGCTCCTCGAAGACGTTGAGGTAGCCGATGGTGGTGATCACGGTGGCGTAGAGCAGCGTGGGTCGCAGCAGCGGGACGGTGATGCCCCTGAACTCCTGCCAGATGTTGGCGCCGTCCAGCCGCGCGGCCTCCCGCACCTCGGTGGGGATGGCCTGCAGACCGGCGATGAAGAGCACCATGACCGTGCCCACGTTGCGCCAGACGGCCATCGCGATCATCGAGGGCATGGCGAGCTTCTCGGAGCCGAGGAAGTCCGGTGCGGTGAGTCCCACTTCGGAGAAGAGGCCCGCGACGAGACCGTCGCTCGGATCGAGGACGAAGCGCCAGACGACGGCGACCGCGACGATGGTGGTGACGACCGGGGCGTAGAAGCCGACGCGGAAGAAGGTCCGGGCCCGGTCGATGCCGTTGTTCAGCAGGACGGCGACGACGAGTCCGAGGAGGATCGTCAGCGGGACGCCGACGACCACGAAGTACGCCGTGTTGAACAGCGACTTGAGGAACTTCTCGTCGCTGAACAGCTTGGTGTAGTTCTCGAATCCGATGAAGTTCGCGTCCAGCGGGTGCGTCACGTTGCGCAGCCCGAAGTCCGTGAAGCTCATCACCAGCGTGGCGATGATCGGGACGGCCATGAAGACGAGGAAGAGCACGAGGAAGGGGGTGGAGAACAGCCAGCCGGCCATGTTCTGCACGCCCATCGCGGGCTTCCTGCGGCTTCGCGAACCCTTCGGCCCGGCGGCCGGGGACGCGGTGGTCCCCGGCCCGGCCTGCACCTTGGCCGGCTGTGCGGCCTTTCCGGTCGTGGTGCTCATGGCTCCTACTTCACGAGGCCTTCGATCTCGGACTGCGCGGTCTTCAGCGCGTCCTCGGCGGAAGCCTTGCCCTGGGTCACCTTCGCTATGGCCTGGTCGACCTTGTCGGTGATCTCGCTCAGGTTGGGCAGCGAGGGGGAGGACTTGGCGGTGTCCATCTGCTTCTTGAAGATCTGCAGATCGGCGTCGTCGGCGAGGTCACCGGAGGTCCAGGCGGCGGTGTTCGCCGGCAGGTCCTTGGTGCGCTCGTACCAGTCGGCCTGGCCCTTGGTGTCCGTCAGGTACTTGATGAACTCGGTGGCCGCGGCCTTGTGCTCGCTGTCCTTGGAGATCACCAGGGAGGAGCCGCCGGCCATGGAGGTGGAGGACTTGTCGGCGGGGACGGCGGCCACCGCCCACTTGCCCTTGATCTGCGGCTGGCCCTCGTTCAGCAGGGTGACGTGCCAGGGGCCGCCGAAGAACATCGGGACGCGGCCGTTGCCGAAGTCCTTCACGACGTCGTAGCCGGGCTGCACGGACTTGTTGGAGAGCCCCTTGTCGAAGTACGAGCCGTACTCCTTGAGCGCCCTGACGGCCTCGGGGCTGTCGATGACGGCCTCGCCCTTGTCGTTGACGATCTCGCCGCCGGCCGAGTACAGGAAGGAGTAGAAGTTCTGCACCGTGTCCAGGCCGCTGGGCTGGATGGACAGGCCCCACTTGGTGTCCGCCTTCTTCTGGTAGGCGGTCGCGAGGGCCTGCATCTCCTTCCAGTCGGTCGGAGCCTTGGTGATGCCGGCCTTCTCGGCCAGGTCGGTGCGGTAGTAGAGGACGCGGGTGTCGACGTACCACGGCACGCCGTACGCCTGGCCGTCGACCTCGCCCTGCTTCCAGCCGGCCGGGAAGAAGTCCTTCTCCTGGAAGGTCTTGGTGTCGACCGGCTCCAGCACGCCGAGCTCGGAGAACTCGCCCATGTAGCTTCCGCCCATCTGCGCCACGTCCGGCATGGTGCCGGCGGCGGCCGCGGAGACGAGCTTCTGGTGGGCGACGTCCCAGCCGACCGGGGTCACCTTGACGGTGATGTTCGGGTTGGCCTTCTCGTACACCTTGGCCACGTCCGCGAGCTTCTCGCCCTCGGCCCCCATGGCCCAGACGGTGAGTGTCTGCTTGCCGTCCGCGGCGACGTCCTCGCCACCGGAGCTGCCGCACGCGGTGAGGCCGAGGGAGAGCACGACAGCGATTCCGATGCCGGTGGAGGCGGTTCTGGCGGTGCGGGACATGGAGGGCTCCTCCTTGAGCAATCCGGATGTATGCGCTGCCTGTAAGCGCATACATCACTCTGCGGCAGAGATTCGGGAATCCGCAAGAGGGTGCTTGGTCACACTCGTGCAACGTGGTGGACATCTGAATGTTCAACTTCGAACGGTAAGCGTGGCGTTTGCGGAAAAGGTGAGGGTGTGACCGATTCCGCACAGTTGGTTCCGGTGCTGGTTCCGGTGCTGGTTCCGCTGCCGGCGGGGGCCGGGCCGGGTGAGGGGCGGCGATAGTGTCGTGATCATGACTTCGTTCGGGCACGACTTCCCTTTTGACCCGGCCTACGGGCACACCCTCGACGAGCTGACGGCCGTGCCCGCGCCGCCCGCCCCCGACGGCTTCGCGGACTTCTGGCGGGCGCGGTACGACGCGGCCCGCGAGGTGGCGACGGACCCGGAGATCGGGCCGGTCGAGGAGGAGCGCGACGGTGTACGCGTCCACGGCGTGACGTACACCTCGGTCGGCGGGGTGCGCCTGGGCGGCTGGCTGGCGCTGCCGGTCGAGGGCGCGGCGGCGGAGGTGCGCCACGGGTTCGTCATGGGGCACGGATACGGGGGCCGGCAGGAGCCGGGGCCCGCCGTGCCGCTGCCGCTGCCGTCGTCGGCCGCGATCCTGCCGTGCGTACGGGGGATGGGGGCGCGCGGTCTCGTGCCGGGCATCCCCGAGGTCCCGGACGGGCATGTGCTGCACGGCATCGAGTCCCGCGACACCTATGTCATCGGCGACTGCGTGGCGGACCTGTGGTGCGCGGCGTCCGCGCTCGGGGAGCTGGTGCCGGAGCTCGCGGGGCCGGGCCGGCTGGGCTACCTCGGGGAGAGCTTCGGCGGCGGGCTCGGTGCGCTGGCCCTGCCGTGGGACGACCGTTTCGGGGCGGCGCAGCTGACGGTGCCCACGTTCGGCAACCATCCGCTGCGGCTGACGCTGCGGTGCGCGGGCAGTGGGGAGTCCGTGCGCGGGTACCACCGCGAGCACCCCGAGGTCGTGGAGGTGCTGCGGTACTTCGATGCGGCGACGGCCGCGGGGTTCGTGGAGCTGCCGACGCTGGTGGCCGCGGCGCTGTTCGACCCGTCCGTTCCGCCGCCGGGCCAGTTCGCCGTGCACAACGCGCTGGCGGGGGAGCGGGAGTTGCTGGTGCTGCCGGCGGGGCACTTCGCGTACGAGGAGCTGGCGCGGGACGTGGCGGGGCTGGTGGCGGCGCGGCGCGCGTTCTTCGGGAAGTGGCTGGGATAGCGGGCGCGGGCGGCCGGGGAAATCTGGGCAACTTTGGTTGTCGAATCGGGGCTCGGTAACTAAAGTTGTCGGCATGGCGCCGCCCGAGATCACCCCTGAGGAACAGATCGCGCTCGACAAGGCCCTCTACGAGGCTCTCGAACCGCTGGCCGCCGCCGTGCGCGCCCGCGAGACCGGACTTCCCGAGGAGCGCATGTGGGACGCCGACCCCGCCCAGGTGGCCCTGTCGGTCCTGGCCACCTGGAAGGCCGTCGACGCGGAGGTCAAGCGGCTGACGGCGATCGCGGCGAGGACGGCCGGCTCCTACGGGGCGAACTACGAGCAGTTGGGCGCCGCCTGGGGGATCACTCGCCAGGGCGCCCGCAAGAAGTGGCCCGAGGCCGTCGACAGGCCCGCCCCGGCGGAAGCGGGGGACGGCGTGGACGGCCGGGCCTGAAGGGCTGCCTCGTCCGCCCGGTCAGCCGCAGCCGCAGCTGGCCCGGCGGATCACCGAGACGGGGAGGGTGAGCGACACCGGTTCGCGGCCGCTGTTGTTCAGTCGCTCGACCAGCAGCTCGACCGCCTGCTCGCCCAGCCGGCGGATCGGCTGGCGCACCGTCGTCAGCGGCGGCTGGACGATCCGGCCGAGCGGGATCCCGTCGAACCCCGTCACCGCCATGTCCTGGGGCACCCGCACACCGCGCCGGGCCAGGGCGCGCAGGGCGCCCACCGCCATCTGGTCGTTGGCGAACAGCACCGCCTCGGGCCGGTCCCCGCCCCGGTCCAGCAGGGTCTCGGCCGCCAGCGCGCCCTCGGCCTGCTTCATCATCGTGGTGCGCAGGGCCGGCTCGTCCGGCACCGGAAGTCCGGCGTCCCGGCACGCCTCCTGGAAACCGCGGAACCGGGCCTCCGCGTCCGGCGAATCGGTGTCGCCCCCGACGAAGGCCAGCCGTCGCAGGCCGTGGTCCTCGATCAGGTGGCGGGTCAGCTCACGTTCACCCTCGGCGTTGGCGACGACGATGTGGTCGAGGTGGTCGATCTCGCGCGGTCCCGCGAGCATCACCACCGGCAGCCGGCGCGATATCACTTCGAGGTCCTCGGTCGGCACGGTCTGCGCCAGCACGGCGAAACCGTCGACCCGCCCCGCGACCTTCGCGACCAGGCTCTCCGGGCCGCCCTCCAGCGACGCCGCGATCAGCAGCGCGTACCCGTGCCGCCGGGCCGCGCGCTCCATGCCGCGGATGATCTGGTCGGAGTAGAGCATCACCGCGTCGTCGGCGTCGCTGTCCGCCTCGGCGTCGGCCTCGGCGTCCGGGTCGGCGTAGTCCGGGAAGCAGAGGCCGAGCACACCGGTGGTGCGGCTCGCCAGCCCCCGCGCGTTGCCGCTCGGTACGTAACCGAGCACGCGGGCCGCCTCCAGGACCCGCTCGCGGGTCTGGGCGCGCACGGATTCCGGGGTGCGGTAGACCCGCGAAACCGTGGCGATGGAGACGCCGGACCGCTCCGCGACGTCGTACACCGTTGGGGCGCTCACTCGACCGACCGTCCGCTTCTTCTTCCGTACCGACGCGTATCGGCACAACCATCGACGTACACGTTATGAAAGCGCATTCACCCTAGATCGCGGGCCGGGCGCGGGCAAGGCCATCCAGGAGTCGACAGGCAACCTTGCAAGATGCCCTGTGCATCTTCTACGGTGAAGCCATGACGCAACCGTCCGGAACCACGCCTGCCGACCCGACCCCCCAGGAGGTGGCGGACCATCTCGCCTCCGTGGTCGGCAGGCTGCTGCGACGGCTGCGCTCCTCGTCGTCGGAGAACCTGCTGACCCCGACCCAGCGCTCGGTCCTGGCCCGGCTGGAGGACGCCGGTCCGGCCACCACGGCCGATCTGGCCCGCGCCGAATTCGTGCGCCCCCAGTCCATGCGGCTGACACTGGGCGCTCTGGCGGAGCAGGGGCTCGTCGGGCGGGCACCGGATCCGGTCGACGGCCGCAAGTCGGTCGTGTCGGTCACGGATGCCGGCCGCACGACCCTCGCCCAGGTCAGGGCCGCCAAGCGCAACTGGCTCGCCGAGGCCGTCGCCGCCGAACTGGACGGGGCCGAGCGGCGCACCGTCGCCGAGGCCGCCGGCCTCATCGAGCGCCTCGTCGGTTCATGACCGACGGGCGCGGGCGCGTCTCCCCGGCGCCCGTCCCCGCACCCCATTCCCCGAGCACCGCCCAGGCAAGGAGCACCACCATGAGCGCCACCACCCTCGACCCGAAGGCCGCGTTGATCGTCGTCGACCTCCAGAAGGGCATCGTCGGCCTGCCGACCGCGCATCCCGCCACCGAGGTCGTCGCCCGTGCCGCGACCCTCGCCGAAGCCTTCCGGGCCAAGGGTCTCCCGGTCGTCCTGGTCCGCGTCACCGGCGGAGCCCCCGGCCGCACCGAGGGGCCCGCCCGGTCCGGGCAACCGGCCGCCGACTGGGCCGAGATCGTCCCCGAACTCGGCCCGGCCGAGGGCGACATCGTCGTCACCAAGCAGCAGTGGGGCGCCTACTACGGCACCGACCTCGACCTCCAGCTGCGCCGCCGCGGCATCACGCAGGTCGTGGTGGCCGGGATCGCGACCAGCATCGGCGTCGAGTCCACCGCCCGCTCGGCCCACGAGCACGGCTACCACGTCACCGTCGCCACGGACGCGGTGACCGACATGAGCGCGGAGGCCCACGACAACAGCGTCGAGCGGATCTTCCCCCGCCTCGGCGAGACGGACACGACGGACGCGATCATCAAGCTGCTGCGCTGAAGGCCTCAGGGGGCTAGGGAGTGTTCTAGGGCGTGTTTCGAAAGTCCCGCCTGCCGGGCGGCGTCTGGCACTTCCCCGAGCTCTCGGCTTCGCTCGAGCAGGGGAGACCCCATTGCTC
>NZ_JBITIE010000028.1:0-84837 GCF_044458665.1 Streptomyces sp. NPDC050422 | reverse complement strand
CGCCCGTCGAATACGAGACCAACTACTACCTCGTGACCACGAAACACCAGGTCACAACCACAATCTGAGGTCTCTACCGAACCCGGAACGGTTCAGAGGCCGTTGACGAAGGTGTGGAGGCTGGGCAGGTCGTCGGCACGGACCTCCTTGATCCATTGCGGGAGCTGGTCGCCCTGGAGCTGGGTGAGCATCTTCCCGAAAGCGCGGACATGCCCGGTGAGGGCATCGAGTTCGGGGCAGCCGGCGAGGACGGATTTGAGCTTCAGACGTTCACTCTCCGGCAGGGTGTCGGGGTGAGTCAGGATCCAGCCGGTGACCGTGCGTGGGGACGGCGGACGGGCCGCAGACGCGGTCGGGGATGTCCGGAACGGCTGGAGGTGGGCGCGGACGGATCCGTAGCCGCCGATGTAGCCGTGCGTCTTGATCTCTTCCCAGAGGGTCCAGGCGTTTGTGCAGCCCTCGGCCCATCGCCCGTGCAGGTTGGGCTTGAAGTCGTCGAGCTTGCTCCTGCGGTTCTGCCACTGTCCCTGGAACAGGTCTTCCGGCCTGGCGGCGTCAGCCAGCCGTTGGACGGTGCGGTAGGTCATGCCGAGCTGTCGCTGGATCGCGCGTCGGCTGTGGCCGGCGGCCAGCAGCGCGTGGATGGTGGCGTGCTTGGCGCGGGTGCGGTCGGCGAAACGGTGCCCGGTGGGCCATGGCGACCCACTCTCGGCCGGTTCCGGGGCCTTCACCGGCGCCGACTCGACGGAGGTCGCACAGAGGCACGGGCGGTGGCGGGAGACGCACCGCTCGGCCGCTTCGCCGAGGTTGCGCCAGAGGTGAAACCGGTCGGCGACCTGGACCGCGGTGGGTGCCCCGATCCTGGCACCCTCGGCGAAGTACGGGGCGCGGTCGCGGCAGACGACCTCGATCCCCGGGCGCTCGGCCAGCCAGTCCGCGACAGTGCCCGCCTCGCGATCCGGCAGTAGGTCCACCGGCCTGCGGGTCTCGACGTCGACCAGCACGGTCCCGTAGACACGGCCCTTTCGCATCGCGTACTCATCGACGCCGACCACACGCGGAACTTGTGGCTGGGGCTCCGGGAGAGCGCCGACCAGCCGCAGCACCGTGTTCCGGCTGACCCTCGCCCCGACGACATCGGCCAGCCGGGCACCGGCACGACCGGCCAGGGCGAGGCCGACCTCGGCCAGCACCGAGCGCATTCGTTCGGTCCGCTGGCTGTACCGCCGGGTCAGGCCGGCAATCTGCTCGACGAATGTCCGCCGTCCGCAGAAGATGTCTTCGCACGTGAAGCGCCGGACACGAAGCCGCAGAACCACCCGCCGTCCTGCTACCGGGAGGTCAGCGGGAAACCGCAGGTAAGAGCCGTGCACCCGCCTCGACCAGCTTCCGCAGCCTGGGCACCGAGCCCCGGCCGTCCGGCCTCTGGCACCGACTCGGATTACCTCGCCATCGTCCTCCACCGACTCCACCCTGATCCCCGGATCCGCCAGGAAGAGCAGCTCTTCCAGCCTGAGCAGTACCTCGCGCACAGTCAGAACCATCAGGCCGACCGCGATCGCCACCAGCAGTTTCTAGACGATCTCGCGAGACCTATCAGCAAGGCCAACGATCACAGTGAGTAGGCAGACCACAGAAGTTGGACCAAAACCCATGAAGTAGCAGCGATTGGTCAGCACTTTGGGCAGCAGTTGACGATCTTGAGTGCCCGTGAATGTTCACGAGAGATGACGCCATCCAGCAGTGGGTCTGACCGCAGTTCCGTGAAGGATCTTGACCCGGCAGTAGGGGCGAGCGGAAAACCTCGGCTTCCACATCTCCGCGCGGCTACTGTGCTGCTGGTAGATCGTCCCGCCCGACGAAGGGAGCAGCGTTGTGCTGACCACTACGCACCCGCCGTAGGTACCTCTGGAAAGCCCAGAGGGCCTTACGGAGGCTCCTGATGTCCCGAACTGTCCGCACGACTCCCAGTCAGCTCCGCCGCCGAGAGGGCGCGTCGGAGTCCACGTTCCTGTATGACCTGCGCTACGCGAACGCTGAACTGGCCCAAGCAGCCCGTGAAGGCCGTCGCCCTGCCCCGGCGAAGACGCTGCGCCGGATCACCTTCTGGCAGTGGATGGTGCTGTACTGCAGGAAGGGCTCGTTCTCCGGCGAGATCGCTTCAGCGGAGGGCCGCGCCCGGCTCCAGGAGCGACTCGAGGCCCAGCGGATCCGCGGGCTGCACCGAGCTGGCCACGACCTTGACGACGCAGATATACCGCCGGTCCGCCACCGTCATGGTGTGCTCTGGAATGCCTGGTAGAGGCAAAGTACCCAGGACTGACCGGTACTCACGAGCGCAGGAAGTGCGTACCGGCGACGGCCCTCCGCGCCGGAGTTCGGAGGGCCGTCGAGTATGGGCTTGCAGAAGAATAAGTTGCGTGTCGCCAGTCTTGACACCACAGCTCAGGCCGGGTGTTCGACAGCAGGTCAATTCCCTGCAAGCCCTAACCCGGCCAATTCTTTCTCCCACTGCTTCGATTATGTTATTGGCATAGGCACCCTTGAAGACAGAAGGCCCAAGGGAAATCCACTTCCCTGCGGTATGCAAGTGCGGGGGCTGATCACTGCCCCCGCTTCGTTCTTGCCCCGCGCTCCGCGAGGAACTCGATGTCCTCGCTCCGGCCCAGTGTCCGGGACTGTTCGGCGGCTGCGCGCTTCTGCTGGACGGCGTACGAGCGGCGGACCTTGGCCTCCTTGTCCTGCAGCTCGGGGTACCTCTCTTGTCGCAGCGGTCTGGTGGCCTGAGGGGTGGCTGGGCCCGCTCCTGGACTGCTGTCGGGGTCGGTCTCAGCGCAGTTGGCGGAAGAACTCGGTGATGTCGTCGGCGAGCAGTCCGGGCTCTTCGTGGGCGGCGAAGTGTCCGCCGCGCGGCATCGACGTGTACCGGGTGATGTTGTAGGTGCGTTCGGCCCAGGAGCGCGGGGGCCGGGTGAGGTCGGCGGGGAAGACGGCGACGGCGGTGGGTACTTCGACCTTCTCGACGCGCCGGGTCAGGCCGCGGGCGTACTCGTAGTAGGGCCGGAACGACGTCGAGATCGTGCCGGTGAACCAGTACAGGGACGCCTGGGTGAGGACGAAGTCGTCGGTGAACCGGGACGACAGGTCGCCGCCCGAGTCGCTCCAGGCGCGGTACTTCTCCACGATCCAGGCCAGTAGACCGGTCGGAGAGTCGGACAGCGCGTGGGCCAGGGTGAGGGGCCGGGTGTTCTGCTGGTGCTGGTAACCGCCCTCCTTCGCGCTCCAGTTGGCGACCTGGTCGAGGTAGGCCTGTTCGTCCGGGGTGAGGCCGGCGGCGTCGTACTCCGGGGGTGCGGCGACGGCAAGCAGGTGGATGCCGGCCAGCGACTCCGGGTAGGCCTCACCCAGACGCGAGGTGATCCCCGCGCCCAGGTCCCCGCCGTGGGCGGCGTACCGGTCGAAGCCGAGCTCGTCCCGCATGAGCCGGTGCCAGATCTGGTGGGTCTGGAGCGTCGGCGGGAGGTCCGGGCGTTGGGGCGAGAACGCGTAGCCGGGCAGAGAGGGGACGACGACCGTGAACGTGTCGGACGCGTCGCCGCCGTGCTTCGACGGCTCCGCGAGACGCCGGGCGAGGTCGGTGAGCTCCAGAAAGGTGCTGGGCCAGCCGTGGGTCAGCACGATCGGCAGGGCGCCCGGTCGCTCGCCGTCGAACCGGAGGTAATGGACGGGCGTGCCGCCGATGACGGCCGTGTGGTGCGGCAGGGCGTTGATCCCCGCCTCGTGGGTGCGCCAGTCATAGCTTGTGGCCCAGTACTTCGCCAGGCGGCGCACCTCAGTGGTGTCGGCGCCCGCTTCCCAGCCATCGACGGGCCACCGGGTGGGCCACCGGGTGGCGCGCAGCCGCGCGCGCAGGTCTTCGAGTTCCGCATCGGTCACAGCGATCAGCGGCGGGTGGTCGGTCATGTGCCTCTCCTGGTCGTGCTCACGTGCTCATGTGCTGGTCGTGCGACAGCGCCTGGACCTGGTCGACGCCGTCGCCGGCCCGCGCCGACTTGCGGTCACCGCGTGGCGGTGGCCAGTGCCGCGCGGATGACGTCGTCGCCGGCGGGCCGGCCCTTCTCGTTCGAGTACGGCCCATAAGGGCTGCCCCACACCGGTGTGCCCGTCGCCTGCCGCCAGCTGTCGGCCAGCGGTCCCGCGTCCACCACGCCGTACCCGATGGAGTCGATGAAGTCGGTGACCGCCGCCTTCGCCGGCGCCGAGTCCGCGGCGATCGGCAGGTACGACCGGTCGGCCGCCCCCGCCGGGCGGGCGAGTGACAGCAGGTGCTTGAAGTAGATGGTGTTGAACGCCTTCACGAGTCCGGCGTCCGGGACGTGGCGCAGCAGCAGTTCGCTCGAGGTGAGAGACCCACTGTCGAGTTCGGGGATGTGCCCGTCACGCTCGGGGCCGTAGTTGCACGTGTCGATGACCGTCTTTCCCACCAGTGGCGCGGCGGGAAGGTCGGGGAAGGCCGTGACCGGCACCGTGACCACGACGATGTCACCGGCCGCCGCGGCTTCCTCGCTCGTCGCCGCAAAGACCCCCGGACCCAGTCTCGCGACCGTGTCCGCGAGCGTCCCGGGACCGCGCGAGTTGCTGAGCACGACCTGATGTCCGGCCTCGACGGCGAGCCGCGCGATGGTGCTCCCGATGGATCCGCTTCCGATGAATCCCACAGTAATCATGTTCTCGGCGTCCTTCCAGAAGAGCCTTGTCCTTGTACGAGCCTTGTCGTAAGAGCCTCGTTCTTGCCATGCGCCGGACTCGTCGCGACCCGGCCCCTCTGCTGTCAGCCGGCGGGGAAGTAGTGGCCGTTGTCCAGATCGGCGAGGAGGCGGGGCTCAGCGGGCTCCCAGCCGAGGGTCCGGCGGGTGATGAGGTTGGACGTCGGGTAGCTCTGCGTGACGACGTTCGTAAGGAACCCGAAATGTCCCGGCAGGATCAGCTCGTCCAGGGGAACGCTCACGGCGGGCAGGCCGAGGCGGCTGCCGATGGCCTCGGCGATCTCGCGGAACGGGACGCCCCCGTCCTCGACCGCGTGCCAGTAGCTGCCGGCCGAGCCCTTCTCCAGCGCCAGACGGAACAGGGAGGCGGCATCGCGGGCGTGCACGGCGTTCCACCGGTTCGCGCCGTCTCCGGGGTAGCCGGCGAAGCCCTTCTCCTTCGCGAGCGCGATCAGCATGGGGAGAAAGCCACGATCGCTCGTGCTGTGCATGATGTTGGCGATCCGCACGACCGAGGACCGTACCTTCTGCTCGGCGAGTCCGACGACGGCGGACTCCACGACGTTACGGGCCCGCAGGGTGCCTTTGTGCTCGTCGCCGACGGACAGGGCCGGGTCTTCCTCGGTACCCGGCCGGCCCAGGTACTTCCCGTTCCCGGGCGAACCGATGCTTCCCGCCGCGACCAGCGGCTTACCGGTCCCCGCGAGGGCCTCGCCGTACGCGAACATGACCGGGAGCTCCGCGGCGGCCACGGCGACCATTCCGCCGGACGGCAGCAGGTCCTGCCGATGCGCGACGTGGATGACGCCGTCGGAGTCCGCGGCCGCCTCCTTGAGCCCGTCGAGGTCCTGGAGGTCGCCGCGGCGTATCTTCGCGCCGAGCGCGGACAGTGTCGCGGCGGCCGTGTCCGACCGGACGAGGCCGGTGACCTCGTGTCCTGCGGCGATGAGCTCGGGGATGATGTACGAACCGGAATGGCCGGTCCCGCCAGAGACGAAGACACGCAAGGTACTGCTCCTTGTCAGTGATGTGGTGCGCGAAGTGGCGGTGCGGGTGTGTTCAGCCGCGGAGGTCGACGCCGAGGGCGACGTCGAAGGTCCCCGCGCCGTTCCGGGCCAGGCCCATCAGCAGCGGCCCGATTCCTTCCAGCCAGCGGGCCATCTCCAGGCCGCCGACGTCGAGGGGACGCAGTCCGAGGCTCGCGATGAACGCCGACACGTCGGCCTTGGCCCGTGTGTCGTCTCCGGCGAAGAGCACGTCCAACGGACGCTCCTGGACCAGGACATGGCCGAACACTGTGTTGAACGCCTTTACGACGTGCGCGCTCGCCGGGGCCGCCTTGGCGATCTCCTGCGCACCGGACGTGCCCTCGGGAGTGACCACTCCGGTGGCGTCGGCGTCGAACGTGTTGGAGATGTCGATGATGACCTTGCCGGCCAAGGCATCCCCGTACTGGGCGACGACCGGCACGGCGCTGGTGTAGGGCACGGCGAGGACAACGATGTCGCCCACAGGGACGGCGCCGAAGGTCCCCACCGTGACCCCGGCGCCGAGCTCGGCGGCCAGGCCCTTGGCCTTGGTGGCATCGCGGCCGATCAGCTCGACGGAACTACCGCCCGCTACCGCACGTGAGGCGATGGCGTGGGTCATGCCCCCCAGACCGATGAAACTGATGCTGCTCATGGTGAGACTCTCTTCCTCTGGTCCGCATCGAACGGCTTGCCCGCCCGTCGTTTCTTCGGTGGTCACAACCGGCCGGTACGCTCGATCACCTGACCGGCGAAGTCGAGCAGCTGGTCAAGGCCGGCGAACATCGTGAAGGCATCGAAGTACGCCTCATCGACACCGGATTCGGCGTACAGCTTCAGTTGGTCCGCGACCGAGTCGACGGACGTGCCCGGCTCGAGGTTGATCCGCATGGCTGTCTTGAGTGCGTCGGGATCGCGGCCGGCCTCCTCCGCCGCTCGACGCGCGATCGACCACAGGCGGCCTGCGCCCTCGTCCTGACTACTGACCGACGCGGTGGGCGCCGGCCCTTCGACCCCGAGCCAGCCGACCCCGCTGCGGCCGACCCGGCGCATCGCGGCCTCACTGGCACCACCGATCCAGATGGGCGGCCCGCCCGCCTGGACCGGACGGAGGTCGGCGTGGACCGGTGGCATGGTGAAGAACTCGCTGTCCCAGGAAACGGGACTAGTAGTCCACCACGCCCGCAGGAAGGCCAGCATGTCATCGAGCATCTTGCCGCGCCGGCTCCAGTCCGCGCTGCGGGCGACGTCGTACTCCTGCTTCATCCACCCCACCCCCACACCGACGCCGAGGCGGCCGCCGCTGAGCACGTCGAGCGTGGTCAACTGCCGGGCCAGGTGCGGCGGCTCGTAGTAGAACGTGCTGAGCGTGCTGGTGTTCAGGCGCACCCGGTCGGTCGCCGCCGCAGCGACGGTCAACAAAAGCATCGGATCGAAGGAGCGGGCCATCTGTGGCCCCCGGTCCAGATAGCCGTTGCCCAGATCAACCGGCGTGACCAGGCGATCGCCGACCCACAGGGTGTCGTAGCCGAGGTCCTCGAGTCCGCGGACGAAAGCGCTCAGGGCGGGGGCGTCGCTGACCGCGGGCCCGACAAGGGGAATCACGAAACCGAGCTGCATTGCGTTGCGCCTCCTCGGGCGAACTCTTTCGCCACCATTGACATCTGACATCTGACATCGACGAGTCGGTGGTTCCACCAATTAGCCAGAGCGCACGGCGCCCTGCTTGCCGATTGTTTGGTCAGCCAGTCCCGGGGGGTCAGTCCGTGAACTCGTTGACGCCCAGGGCGAAGTTCCCGTGGCCGATCCCGTTGCCGGCGAGGCCTACCGTGAGCACGCCCGCTCCTTCGAGCCAGTGCGCCATCTTCAGGCCGCCGACGTCCAGCGGGCGCAGTCCGAGGCTTTCGATGAATGCCGCGACGTCCGCCTTGGCCTGCGGGTCGTCACCGGCGAAGAAGACGTCGGGCCGGCCGTTCTCGAGAACGCCACGGAAGATGGTGTTGAAGGCCTTGAACACGTTGGCGTCGGCCGGGGCCACCTTGGCGACTTCCTGCGCGATCGAGGTCTCCTCGCTGAGGGCCAGGCCATCGCCCGTGGTGTTGAAGGGGTTGCTGATATCGACGATGGTCTTGCCCGCGAGGGCGTCCCCGTACTGGGCGACTGTCAGAACGACCCCGTCGTACAACATGGCCGTGATGACGATGTCCCCGGCCGGGACGGCGCCCCACTCACCCGTCGTCGTGCCGCCGCCCAGAGTCTTGGCCAGGTCCTCGGCCTTGGACTGATCGCGTGCCATGATCTCGACGGTGTTGCCGCCCGCTACCGCGAGCGCGCCGATCGTGCGGGCCATGTTCCCCGCACCGATGAAGGTGATGCTGCTCATGAGCTGTGCTCTCTTCCTGTTCTCGGGGGCGCCTGTTCTCTAGGCGCCGCTCTGTCGCGTTCGTGCGTGGTCCGGTCTCTTTCGTGCGTGGTTCAGATAGCGGTGGTGCCGCCGTCGGCGACCAGCTCCAGACCGTTGACGTAGCTGGAGTCGCCGGAGGCCAGGAACAGGGCGATCGTGGCGATCTCCTCGGGGCGGCCCATCTTTCCGCGGGGGATCAGGGACTCGAAGGCAGTCCTGGTCGCCTCGTCGAACAGCTCTTCCTGCTTGGCCGTGCCGACCTGGCCGGGGGTCAGGACGTTCACCCGGATCTTGCGGTCGCGGAGCTCGTTGAGCCAGACACGGGCAAAGGCCTGCTGGACCGCCTTGCTTCCCGCGTAGAGGCTCCAGCCGGGGAAGGCGCCGAGGGAGGCGTTGGATCCGGTCATCACGATCGAGCCGTGGTCGTTGATCAGCGGCAGTGCCTTCTGCACGGTGAACAGGGTGCCGCGGGCGTTGAGCGAGAAGGAGCGGTGGAACTGTTCCTCGGTGATCTCACCGAGCATGGCGGGCTCGCCCATCCCGGCACTGGCCCACAGCACGTCGATCGAGCCCTTCTCCCGCTTGACGGTGTCGTACAAGCGGTCCAGGTCGTCCAGGTCGGATGCGTCACCCTGGACGGCGGTGACGTTGCGGCCGATCAGATCGACGGCCTCGTCCAGTGCTTCCTGCCGCCGAGCCTGAATGAAGACATGCGCTCCTTCCTCGACGAAAAGCTTGGCCCCGGCCAGTGCCAATCCGGTGGATCCACCGGTAATTACCGCTACCTTGCCATCGAGCTTTCCCACGATCACTCCGTTGAATTGATACGTAGCAATTACCGATTCCGAAGTCTTGTACCGAATTCTCTCGGCCCCATGAACCATGCCATTGGCCTGAGCGGGTGTCCAAGACCCGTTTCAACCGTGGTGATAACCTCAAGGCATCGCCGGACCGGGAGGGGTCCCATGGATCTGGATCTCCGCAAGTTGCGCTACTTCGTCGCCGTCGCCGACAGACTGCACTTCGGCCGCGCTGCCGAGGACCTGCACATCGCGCAGCCAGCGCTCAGCCGGCAGATCCGCGCGCTGGAACAGGACCTCGGCGCCCCCCTGTTCACCAGGGACAGCCACGGCGTCACGCTGACGGACGCGGGCCGACAACTCCTGGACGACGCCGGTCCGTTGCTCGCCTCCGCGCAAGCGGTCAGGCGCCGGGTGACCGCGGCTGCCCGTGGCGGCCAGCGGCTGGTGGTCGGTTTTCGGGCTGGGATCCCGGTCATCCCCGCGGCGCGAAAGTTCGGTGGCCGCCATCCGGACGTGGTCGTGGACGTGCAGCGCATGGAATGGGACGACCAGGTCCCTATGCTGCTTGACGGCCGCGTCGACGTCGGCTTTGTGCGGTTGCCGATCGACGAGACCGGCCTGCGCCTGATGCCGCTCTACACCGAGCCGCTCATGGTGGCGCTGCCCGCGGGCCACCGGCTGGCCGGCAAGGAGGAGATCACCGAGGCGGACCTGGCCGGTGAGCCGCTGATCTGGCATGCCGACCCGAGCACGCAGCCCACCAGGCGTCCGCTCCCCGACTCCGGGCTCCGGGTGCGCGGGGTGGAGGAGAAGCTCGAGCACGTCGCGGCCGGCCGTGGCATCTCGTTCGTGGGGCGCTCGGAGACCGTGTTCTACTCACGGCCGGACATCAGGTACGTGCCCGTCCTGGACCTGGCGCCCGACCAGGTATTCGTCGCGATGGCAGCCTCGCGCACCTCGTCACTGGCCGACGGATTCTTCGCCGCGGCTCAGGCGACGGCTGAGATCACGGCAGAATGCGGGAACTATGAGATGTGGCAGCTGGTGACCGACGCCGCTGCACAGCGCGGTTGAGCAGTTCGGCTGACAACAGCAGAACCCGGCCTCCAGTTCGCGAGGACTGGGGCCACCGAACACAGCACGAGTACCGGGTCGTGGCACGGCGCACCGCCCCTTCCCACCCGGGCGCCACCACCCACGCCACCTCGCTCGAAAAGGCCGCGGCGCAGGTCCAGGCGCTGCGCCTGATGACTGTCCGTAAAACGATCTACGTCTCAGGGGTGACGGGGTAGTCAGGGTGTTCGCCGTAAGGTGACGCGAGGTCGAGCAGGTCGTCGCATGGCCAGGTCTCGCCGTCGTACTGGCAGTCATCGCGGTTGTCCCACGGTAGTTCGAGGTCGCCCGTGGCAGGACTGAGTGCATGGCGGGCGAGCACGTGCCGCTTGGCTTCAACCTCCCGCAGGATGCGAGCCGGGTCGTGCAGCGCGACGTGCAGGGCGACGTGCAGGGCGATCGTGGGATGGAGGCCGGCGAGTTCTACTTGGCAGAAGTCGACGGTGTGCCCATGAGCGGTCCACACCCTGCAGTCGTCACCGCCGCAGCGTCGGGCCAGGTCTGCCTCCTCGTCCAGCCGTGCGTGGAGGAACGTCACAAGGTCTTGGTCTCGGCTCGTGGGGGCATCCTGGATGATGCGTCAGGCCTGGTCGCCAGATTTCCGCGCTGAGAGCAGGACCCCCTCGGCAGGCGGGAAACTGGGAGGATCTTGCTGTGGCTGGTGTGATCACGGCGTCGGAGCCGTCCTGGATATCCCCGTTCACCGGGCTGAGCCCGCGGCAGTTCGGGAAGCTGGTGACGGTGCTGCGGCGCGAGGGGCGGACTCGGTCCACAGAGGACGACCGTGGAGTCTTCCGCTGGAGGGCCGGGCCCTGTTGGTCGCGGCCTAATGGCGAACGAACCTGGCCATGCGGCAGTTCGCCCACTGTTCGGGGTGTCCAAGTCGGCGGCGGACCGCATCATCGACCACCTCGGGCCGATGCTCGCGCTCCAGCCCCGCAATCGGTTCGCGAAGGGCACCGGGCTCATCGTGGACGGCACCCTGGTCCCCACCCGGGACCACTGGCTCTATCGAGCAGTCAGTGACAGCGTGTGTCGATGAGTTTGGGTTTGGCTGAACTTTTGTGGTCCGTGACTGTGGGTCACCGAATAGATTTCGAAGAGGGCTTCTTCTTGTGGCGGGATCGGAGGGGCAAGGACGTCGCGGAGGCGGGTGATGTCCTGGCGCCACTTTGACCAGTTCGCGGCTTCGGCCCACAGCTCGGCGAGTTCAGACCGGTTGGAGACCACTTGATCCAGGGCGTCGATGGCGAGCAATCGAAGGTCTGCAGGCAATTCTCGTAGCGGCTCTGATGGGCCATAGTCCGAACGCGCACGATCGCCGTCAGGATGTTGGGTGACGACCAGGGCCGCCGCAGCCACTGCACGCTCGCCGTCGTAGATACCCAGGAAGTCCGCAGGCCCGGCGGCACGTTTGAGTACGTTCCGGACCATGGCTTCGCGTTCTTCCGCTGCTGCCTCGTCCAGGTCACCGCCGAAGTCGGCGGCGGTGACGTTGTCGAAGGGGCCGATGTCCCAGGTGCCCATATCTCTTCTCGCGCGGTCGTCTGGGGATCGTCGCACTGGCCACCGACAGTGCGGTCAGGAGGGAAGCAGAACCCGCTTGCGCAGGAGCTTGAAGCCAGCTTGTGCGTACATCTGCCGCTTGATCATTTTGATGCGGCTGAGGTGGCCCTCCACGACGCCTGAGCTCCAGGGCAGGGTCAGGCTACTGAACTTGATTAGGTGATGTCGGGTCGTTCGCCTGACAGTGGCTGAGTCGGGTCGGTAGCTGTGTGGTGTGAGATACGCGCAGGGCGGCGGTTTAACCGACGCCAAAAGAGCCGCGAGGGAACGGATCCGGCTGGAGGCGGTCGGTCGCTTCGAGAGCGGCGCGAAGAACCGGGAGATCGCTGCCGCGCTGCGGGTCAGTGAACGGTCGGTGGAGCGTTGGCGCCGCCAGTGGCGGGAGCGAGGCGAGGAGGGTGTCCGGTCGAAGGGATCACCAGGCCGCCCAAGGCTGTCCGCAGCCCAAATAACGCGTCTCGAGCGCGAGTTGGAGCGTGGACCGCTGGCTCATGGCTGGGCAGATCAGCGGTGGCCACTGGCCCGGGTGAAGACGTTGATCGGGCGGTTGTTCCACGTCAGCTACACGGTGGAGGGGACATGGCGGCTGCTGAAGCGTCATGGCTGGTCCTGGCAGCAGCCGGCCCGCAGAGCGATCGAACGTGACGACGAAGCAGTGGAGTTGTGGAAAAGGAAGTGTGGCCGCAGGTAAAAGCACCGCGGCGGCCCGCGGAGCCTGGATCGTCTGCGAGGACGAGGCCAGCCAGTCGCTAAGGCCGCCACGCGCGAGATCCTGGGGCCGCATCGGCCAGACGCCGGTCGTGCGCGTCCGGGGCCGCGGTTCCGGTCGGGTTTCGATGGCGGGAATGGTCTGCTTCCGCCCCGGAGACCGCTCCCGGCTGATCTACAGCTTCCGCGTCCACCGGGGCCGCAAGGGCGAACCCAAGGGCTTCACCTGGCAGGACTACCGCGACCTCATCGTGCGGGCGCACAACCAACTCAAAGGCCCCATCGTCCTGATCTGGGACAACCTTCGCACCCATCTCATGCCGCAGATGAAGAACTTCATCGCCGCGAACGAGGACTGGCTGACCGTCTTCCACTTCCCGTCCTACGCCCCCGACCTCAACCCGCAGGAAGGCATCTGGTCCCTGGTGAAACGGACCATCGGCAACCTCGCCGCAGCAAACCTCGACCAGCTCGCCGCCGCCGTGAAGCGCAGTCTCAAGCAGACCCAGTACCGACCGCACCTCATCGACGGCTGCCTCGCAGGCACCGGCCTGACCCTGACCAGCTGACACGATCAGGCCGACATCACACATTCAAGTTCAGTATCGCCTGCGAGACGATCATGGGAGTGGCGCGAAGTTCCCAGATCGTCGCTTCCTGCCCGGCCGGGACCGAGGTGGAACGTCCGGCCATCTGTCGTGATCCGCGCCGACCGGAGGTCCTTTTCCGGATACCGTCAGCCTCGGGCTTCCTGCCGTCCGGAACGAGGGCGTATGAACGACACCTACGACGACCAGCCGGTCGGTGATCTTAGCGCCTGGGCTGTCGATCGCCTCGAAGAAGCCCTTTCGACTGCCCAGGACGCCCGCGAGGTGGAACGCATCAGAGTTATCGCCCAGTCCCGCGCCTACGGGTGCGGTGATCCGGACAGCGCTCGGCTGCGCTGGGCCAAACTGTCGTTGAAGGCCAACGAGCGGCTTCCCGGCGGCACGTCCTGGAACGATGCCCGGAAAAGCTGCCAGAACTTCGCGCTCCGCACCTGGATCATCCAGCACGTCGGCCCCGGCACCGACCCGGACTGGGACCCCGAAGCGCTGGCCGCCGACACCCTGGCGGCGCTCACACTCGCTCCCGGCCGGGCCCGCTCGCTGTCCACCGGCTGGCACGACCTCCCGGCCGAACGGATCAACGAACTGCGGCGGCACAAGAACATGACGGCTCACGTGGACCAGCTGGTGCACCTCATCCCGTCGGGACCGACGAAGGACCGGCTCCGCTCATGGATCGACGTACGCAAGCACCTGCCATGAGTGCCCCAACTGGTACGGACATGTGCAAGCCTCACTGCCACGGGCAGACCGCTGCCGCAAGCACTCCCCTCTGGCGGGTCCGCCCCAGGGGCAGCGGGCCGAGGTCGTCCAGGCGGGTTCCTTGCAGAACGCTCTGCAGGAGGTGGCCGATGCTGCGTGCCACGGGCTCGTGGTCGAGCTTACGTCCTCACCAGGCTGGCGCCATGTGGCCGCGTGTGTGGAATCCGACAGCCACTCGGCGTATGTCCTGATGGCACTCGATGAACGTTGCTTCATCGTCGACTGCTGGACCGGCGGCGTCCACATGGCTTCCGGGAGTACCCCGGATCTGACCAAGGTTGTCGGGGCACTGCACTCCTGGCTGGAGCGGCCGCGAGTGGGCGAACTCATCGCCCAGTGGCCCTTCCTGCAGACCTGGGAGCTGGCCAGGGCCCACGAGCGCGGCGAGGCTGTGCCGGTGCGGTGGCGCCAACTGCGCAAGGCCGCCGCGCGCACGCCGGACACCGGGTTGCTCGACCTCGTCGAAGCCGCCTTCGCACACGAGCGGCTTCGGGCGCTGTCGCCGGGACGGAGCATGCACTGGCTCACCTTCAGCCGCCGGGCCGCGCCGCCCATCTGTCATGACTTGCCGCGAGCCATGCCGCTCGGGAACGGCCGGTACCGGGTGCGGTTGGCCGACGGACGGCTGCACGAGCTAGACAGTGCGGCAGAAGCCGTGGTGGTCATTATCGACGGTCTTCCCGACGATGCTGCCCCACGATCTTGAAGGCTGTGCGGGGGCTCCAAGTGCGCAGCCTGGCCGACCTGGACGCCATCGCCCACGAGCTCAATCACCGTCCGCGCAGGACTCACGGCTACCGCACTCCGGCGGAGGTCTACGCTGACCTTCTGAACAGCGGTGATGCGCTGACCGCTTGAGCCCGCCATCGTTTGACGACAGCCGTCCGGCGGTGGACGGCGACCGGCTCAGGTCGAGCGCAGGCAGAAGGGATGTCCGGCCGGGCTGGCGTAGACGCGGCTACCGGTGCGGGTTTCCGGGGTGATCTCGCCGGTGGGCCGCAGTCGGGTGGCGCCGGCGTTGGTGGCCGTGCGGTCGGCGGTTGCGAGGTCGTCGACGCCGAAGTCGAGGTGCATCTGCTGGGAGGTGCCGTCCGGCCAGTTCGGGGCCGTGTGTCCGGGGGCGGACTGGACGACGATCACCGGGAGGCCGGGGGCCTGGACGAAGTGGTGGGTCGGCGTGGGGGTGAGGGAGCCGCCGAGCAGCCGGTGCCAGAAGGAGCTCTCCTTCTCGATGTCGGCGGCGTCGATGATCACGGAGGTCAGGGTGATGGGCATGGGGGTGTCCTGTTCGTGTTGTCGGGTGGTTGCTCAGACTGTCGGGATGATGCCGCCGTCGACGCGGAACTGCGCTCCGGTGAGCCATTTCGCGCGGCCGGAGGCGAGGAAGGCGATCATCTCGGCGACGTCCTCGGGATCTCCGGGGCGGCCCATGGGGACTTTCAGGTGGTCCACGATCTGCTGCGTGACCTCGTCGGTGGTCAGGCCCTGCTTCTCTGCCATGTGTTTCAGGTGGGCGGTGGCACCGTCGGTGACGACGAAGCCGGGAAGGACGCAGACCACGCGCACGCCGTGCTCGCCGACCTCGGTGGCCAGTTCGCGGCTGTAGGTGTTGAGCGCGGCCTTGGCGGCGGCGTAGGACGCCTCGGTGCGCTGAGGCAGTTGGCTGGCGATCGAGGAGACGTGCACGACGACGCCGGAGCCCCGCTCAACCATTCCCGGCACCAGGGCCCGGTCCAGGCGCACGGCGCTGAGGAGGTTCATCCCCAGATCCTCCTGCCAGGATTCGTCCGACCGGCTCAGGGTCGGCGCCGGGGCGCTCGCCGCGCCCGCGTTGTTCACGAGCACGTCCACTCCGCCCACCTGCTCGACCACCCGGCGGCCTAGTTCGGCCACACCCTGCTTCGTGGAGAGGTCCGCCGCGAGGAATGTGGCCCCGCTGTCCTCCTCGGGCCGGCTGCGGGAGGCCGTCAGCACGGTCGCGCCCGCGGCGACGAAGCGGCGCACGGTCGCCGCGCCCAGGCCCCGGCTGCCGCCGGTGACCAGCACTCGCAGGCCAGCCAGGCCCTCGTCGGTGTTCGGCATGGGAAGTCTCCTCCGTAAGATGAACCTGACTCCGGAAACGGTACACGTAAACGGAATCAGACTCACCTTATGGAGGTTCCCTTGCCGACCCCACGCCCCCTGCGCGCCGACGCGCGACGCAACCGCGAGGCGCTGCTGTCCGCTGCCCGCCAGGCGTTCCTCGGCGGCGACACCGACGCGCACGTCGAGGACATCGCCCGCAGCGCCGGCGTCGCCGTCGGAACGCTCTACCGCCACTTCGAAACCCGCGAAGCGCTGATCGAGGAGGTCTACCGCAAAGAGGTCGACGACCTGTGCGCCGCGCCCGGCGTCCTGCTGGACCAGCACACCCCGGAGGAGGCGCTGCGGCGCTTCCTGCTGCTGCTGGTGGACCATGCGGCGGTGGGCAAGGGGATGTCCAGTGCGCTGGAGAGCATCATGGCGACGGACTCGCCGGTCTTCGACGACGCACGCACCCGTATGGCAGGCGCCCTCTCCCTGCTGCTCGAAGCCGGCAGCGCGGCCGGCACCGTCCGCGACGACGTCACAGGCTCCACCCTGTTGCGCGCCCTGGGCGGCATCTGCGGAATGCGCGCCACGGAGGGCTGGCTGGTCGAGGCAAGGCAGATCACCGCCCTCCTCTTCGACGGCCTGCGACACGGCACCCCGCAGTCACCCTGAGCCGGGGCCGTGCGCCGCCGACCAGGACCTGCCCCTCACTCCTGACCGCTCCCGTCGTCGTCCTCGTCCGGCTCCGGCGAGTCAGGGTCGCGCAGCGGGCGCAGGGCGCCGACGGCCGGGGTGGGAGCGGTGAAGCTGTAGCGGCCGAGCAGGTTGAGGTTGCGGTGCTTGAGCGGGGACAGACGGGCGATGTCCTCGTCCCGCAGTCATGGCCCTCGGCGCGAAGCTGGGCGACGGCGGCGTCGATGTACTTCGTGGTCCAGAGCACGATGGCGTTGAGTACCAGGCCGAGCGCGCCGAGCTGGTCCTCCATGCCGTCGCGGTACGCCTGGTGGATGGTGCCGTGCTTGCCGTGGCACACGTCTCGGGCCAGCTTGTGGCGGGACTCCTGCACGGTGAGCTGCCGGTTCATCTGCCGCCGGTAGGTGTCGTCCACCGGGTCGACCACCCGCAGCAGGTGCTCGGTCTTGGCGATCCTCCCGTACTCCGCGAACGCCGCCCCGAGCGGGGTCGGGCGGCCGTCGCGGCCGAACATGCGCAGCAGGTCGTAGGCGCGGACCTGGTTGGTGACCAGGGAACGGGCGGCCTTCAGCATGTCCGGCCAGTGCGTGATCACCTTGTTCAGATTGACGCGGTTGCGGGCCAGGTCCTCCACCGCGCCGTCGGTGCCGGTCTCGACGCCGGGCATGGCGGCCCGCCAGAACCACTGGTCGTCCAGGTCGCGGAACCGCGGGCCGAAGTTGTAGCCGAGGATCTTGAACAGGCCGAACACCATGTCGGAGTACGAGGCGTTGTCGGTCGCCACCATCTCCGGCTTCACCCCGCCGTCCAGGTTCAGCAGCGCGTCCAGGATGTGCAGGGAGTCGCGCGGCGTGCCGGGCACCACCATCTGCCCGATGCCCGCGACCTGGTCGTTGACCGCGTTGAGCCAGGTGATGCCCCGCTTGAACCCGAAGTACTTCGGCGACGGGGCGGCGTTGATGGTGCGCACCGGCACCTGGAAGCGCAGCCCGTCCACGGAGGCCAGCAGCCCGTCGCCCCACGCACGATCGGGATGCGGCCTGGGTGGAGCGGGTGAAGACGACGCCTCACCGGGTCACCGTGACGAGCCGGACGAAGCGCCCTGGTGCGGGGCCCGCAGTCCGTCGATCAGCAGGGCGACCATGCGGTGGTTGTACTCGGGGCCTTCACCGGGTACGGGCATGCACAGGTTGGCGACGGCATACAGCAGGTCCCGTGCGCTGACGTCGGCGCGCACGGTTCCGTCGGCTGCGGCTGCGGCGAGCAGTGCCTCCAGGACAGGAACGACCTTGTCCATGAAGTAGCCGGACAGCGCCTCGTAGGCCGGATCGCCGGAGTGGAGGGCCGGGACCAGTCCTCGTTTAGTCCCCAGGAGCTCGGTGTATCGACGCAGCCACTCGGAGAGTGCCTCTGCGGGCTCCTGGGCGGTGCTGAGCTGGGCTCCTGTTTCGGCGAGGGCGTCGATCCCGCTTTCCACCACGGCCTTGACCAGGTCCGAGCGCAGGGGGAAGTGCCGGTAGAGCGTCCCGACGCCGAGTCCGGCAAGGTCGGTGATCTCCTTTGCGGGTGCGTCGACGCCGGTCGTGTCGAAGACCATCTTCGCGGCCTCGATCAGGGCGTCCACGTTGCGCTGGGCGTCCGCGCGCCGGCGTCGGGGCGGCCCTGGCGTCTCGGTCATGTTCCCTCCGATTGCATAACCGGAAACTCTTTCCGTATAGTTCCGGAAAGGATTTCCGTTTAGTTGGAGCGTAGAGCATCCCACGGACGCACTCTTCACACACCCCAGGAGGAACCCCCATGGAGTACCGCACTCTGGGCCGCACCGGCATCAAGGTCAGCCCCTACGCCCTCGGCACTCTGATGTACGCCACCCGCATGGGCAACGAGCCCGCGGAGTCGGCCCGCATCATCCACAAGGCACTGGACGCCGGCATCAACTTCCTCGACACCGCCGACACCTACGGCGACTCCGAGGAAGTCGTCGGCCAGGCCCTCAAGGGGCGCCGCGACGACGTCGTGCTGGCGACCAAGTTCGGCCTCCCGACGGGCGAAGGCCCCAACCACCGCGGGACCTCCCGGCGCTGGATCACGACCGCCGTCGAGAACTCCCTGCGGCGACTGCAGACGGACCACATCGACGTCTACCAGATCCAACGCCTCGACCCCACGACCGACATCGAAGAAACCCTCTCCGCGCTCACGGACCTGATCCGCAGCGGAAAGGTCCGCGCGATCGGCTCCTCCACCACCCCCGCCTCCGACATCGTCGAGGCCCAGTGGGTCGCAGAGCGCCGGAACCTGGAGCGCTTCCACACCGAGCAGCCTCCCTACTCCCTGCTCAACCGCGGCATCGAGCGCGAGGTCCTGCCTGTCGTCCAGCGCTACAACATGGGCGTCATGGCCTGGGGGCCGCTCGGCCAGGGCATGCTCACCGGCCGCGTGCGCAAGAACCAGGAGAACGACCTGAGCCGCGCGGGCTTCTTCAAGCACCTCAACGACGAGCGCCGCATCGACGTCGTCGAGCAGCTCATCCCCCTCGCCGAGGAAGCGGGCATGCCGATGACCCATCTGGCCATGGCCTTCACCATTGCCCACCCCGCAGTCACCAGCGCCCTCGCCGGAGCACGGACCATGGCGCACCTCGATGACCTCCTCGCCGGCCTCGACGTCCACCTCAGCGACGACCTCCTGGACCGGATCGACGGAATCGTCCCGCCCGGCACCGACGTCGGCGCCCTCGACCAGGACTACCTGCCGCTCGCTATCCAGAACGCGAACCTGCGCCGCCGCCCCGTCGGCGAACGCGCAGCCGCCTGACTACCCGCAACGCCCGGCACCAGACCACCGGAGAACAGGGTCGGGAGCAAAGAGGCCTGTTCTCATAAACGGACCCTTTCTCGGAGCAAGATCAAGAACAGTCGGCGAAAGCGGTCCGGGTCGCGGATTCACTGTCACAACTCGTTCTCACTCAAAAGTGGAACCAGGCAGGTTCTGGGAAATGTTTGTGACAGCATCCAGCGTCATGACGGAACCTCAGACCGCACCCACATCCGAAGCGGACGACGTCGAGCGCCACCCCTGCCCACGCTGTAACGCTCAGCCAGGCTCACCCTGACGCTCACGCTCCGGCGCGGTCGCCGGCACCTACCACACCGGCCGCTTCACCAAGGTGCCCCGGCTCGCGAAACTCCTGCGCGTGCCCACCCCCGCCGACCGCGGCCCCGGCCAGCCGTGGCGGCCCGGCACCCCAGCGCCTGCGCCTGCGCCCGTCGATCCTGACACCCCGACCGCAGACATCCGCATCGGATACGCCCGCTGCTCGACCTCACCCAGGAACTCCAGACGCAGCTCGACGCGCTCGCGGCCAAGCGCATCCCCCGGGACAAGATCTTCTCCGAGGAGATCAGCACCCAGGTGCGAGTCCGCCCTCACTTCGAGGCCGCGCTCGCCGCTGCCCGGGAGATCAAGGCTCATGCCCGGCGCTGCCGGGTGGTCTTCACCGTGTACGAGATGAAGCGCCTGGGGCGCGATGCTGCAGAGCTGACAGCCCTGGCCGACCACCTCACCGCCCACGGCCTGGTCCTGGAAATGCTTGCCGGACCTCTCCAGGGGATGTACGACCCCAGCGGTCCCGGGCGCCTCCTTTTCAGGTTCCTCGCCGCGATGGCCGAGACCGAGCGAGAGAGCATCCGCGAAGCCACCCTCGAAGGACTCGGCGCCGCTGCCCGCAAGGGCAACCACGGCGGCCGGCCCCCGGTCATCACCGACGGCATGCTGCACACCGTGCTCCGCCGCCGCGCGAACGGCGAGACAGTCGAGGACATCCAGCCCGACTTACTCATCCTCGCTGGCCGCCGCAAGGGACAGAGCCCCAGCCTCTCCAGCATCTACCGGGCGCTCGCCGAGCATGAGAAGGCCCGGGCGTACCCGGAGGCCGTCGAGACCGCGCACGCCGACTTCGCTGCTCTCCAGCAGCGTGACCGCAGCCCCAAGTAGTTACTCAGCGCTACATGCCACCTGGCGGGGTAGCTATACGGGAACAGGGCCGATACGACTTCAGCGCCGGCAGCAGCGCGAGTTGATGCCCGTCGGAGTCCATCCGCTCAGCGGCCCACGCAGCCTCCTCCCGCGTCGGCGCGAAGAAGAGATGCAGCTCATGCGCGGTGATCAGCCGCTTGAACCGCGGATACGCGGTCCGCTCGATCGAGGTCGCAAGTCCCGCCCCAGGCCCAGAGATCAGTCAGTACCAGCACCAACGACCTTCGGCTGAATGGGTGACGGGCGCCATCGGACCGAGCCCCAAGATCAAGTACTGGCGGCTTTTGGACTTACCTCGGCGCTACCCCTCTCCGGCGTGAGCTGCAGGAGGAGACCGGGCTTCTGGTCGGTGACCCGGTACGGACCGCGTTCCTCATGCACATCGACTACGAGCAGCACCCTTCGGCATTCGCCGCCGCCTTCGAGGTCGACGAGTGGGCGGGGGACCTCACGCCGCAGGACGACATCGAACAAGCCGCCTTCTTCCCCTTGCCCGACGCGCCGAAGCTGCTTGGCGAACTGGACAGCGCAACGCAGCGGGAACCCATTGTCGGCTATCTGACCGGGGCCATCGCGCCGGGCACCACCTGGTTGTACCGCAACCGGGGTATGGAGGAGAACGCTCATCGCCCGCTGGTGACGCAAGACAGCGGCCACCACGCACCGAGTCAGTCGGAACCGAGCTGTGCACAGCCGAGGATCCCGGGCGGCGGGGCCAAGTTCGTGGTGCCAGCGCCTCAGAAATCACGAACTCAGGCGCTTTAGTCGGCGACTACATCAGAGACAGCACCCGAGCCGAAATCGCCTACGCCCGATCGCTGGGCAAACCCGTACAGTTCACGCACCCCGAAGTCGCCCCTGATGCCTGACTGCCCGCTGCCACCTCGACAAGCAGGGCCGGCAGCCCGCGGCCTGACCGTCGCGGTGGCTTGGCCGCCGCCCACCCCACCCCCTCCGCAGGCATCCCTTTGGAATTGATCATTCGATCCTGGCTATACCGGAGGCCGCCCTGGTCAGCCTGCGGGACGTGACGCTGTTCATGCCGGGGAGGCCGGCCATGTCGACCGTCGCGGCCGCCGCCTCACGCAAAGGCCACAGATAGGAATGAGCGTTGTCGGCGCTCTGGCGCGGGGCCCTCGCCTGGTACAAGCCTTGATTCTCCACCCCCTGATACAGGTACTGCTGGAGTGCGCCGTACGTGTAAACCGCACAACCCCGGTCTGGTCGGCAACCCCGGCCGCGCCGCCTACCACGCCACCAAGCACGGCGTGATCGGACTGACCAAGAGCGCCGCCCTCGAATACGGCTCCCGCGGTGTCCGAGTCAACGCCGTCTGTCCCGGCGATCAGCACCCCGATGGTCGATGCCATGGCCGAAGGCGGAGAACTCGACCGCAGCCAGGCCGAAGCGGGCCAGGCCATCGACCGGCTCGGGAACCGCCGACGAGATCGCGCAGGCCGTCCTGTGGCTGTCCAGTGACGGCGCCAGCTACGTCACCGGCATCGCTCTGCCCGTCGACGGCGGCTACACCGCCCAGTAGGCCTCGCCAGGAGGAGAGGCTCCTTCGCCGCACGATCTCTGCTCGTCATGCCGGTTGGAGAGGGAAGGCTGGTGGCCGATGTGCATAAGGCACCAGTGGCAGTACTCCGCGAGGTCGGGGACGTCGAAATCGAACGTGGGCAGCGCCGCGGCCGGGGTGGCGTAGAGCAGCGCGTCCGGTCGAAAGTCTTCTCTCCGCGCATGTAGCACTTGTAGAAGTCCGTCTGTCGGGAGATCACCCGGTCGATGGCGGTGGCATGCATGTTGTTGAGGGAGCAGCGGGCGGGACGGCCAGTTATGGCGCTGGCCACGGAGTGGGGGTGAGTCAGGTGGAAGACGCCGCCAGCGGCGGACGGTGCTGGGTAAGACGGCTTCGGCCGCCACGAGGGCGACGGGGGCGAAGTTGAAGCACGAGGAAAAGCCACGTTCGTGAGACTGAGGCGACTGTGCCATGGACCTGAGACAGATACCGCAGGTCGGCGTGCCCGGCCTGTGCCACGAGCGGCGAGTTCCTACGCTGGGAAACGCATCCGGGGCCCGCAGAAAGGGCCCCGGATGGCGGGCCCGATGACAATGCCATCGGCCGGTCTCGCGGTGCACCGACCACGAAGATTCACCTCGCCTCCGATACCCGCTGTCGGCCACAGCCCTTCGTGCTCACCGCCGGACAGGCCGGTGACGCGTCCGCCTTCGCTCACGTCATGGCCCGCCTCCGCGTCCCTTGGCAGCGAGGACGTCCCCGCAACAGACCGGGCGTGGTCCTGGCCGACAAGGCGTACTCTTCCCCCGCGATCCGCGATGCACCTGCGCAAGCGCGGAATCCTGACGGTCATCCCCGTTCCTGCCGATCAACGCGGACACCGGCTGCGGCGCGGCAGCAGAGGCGGCAGGTCACCCGCCTTCGACCGCGAGGCATACAAGCAGCGGAACACCGTCGAGCGCTGCATCAACTACCTGAAGCCGTGGCGGGGCATCGCCACCCGCTACGAAAAAACCGCAACCATCTACCTGGCCGGACTCCACATCGCCGGCATCTTTGGTCCGCCAGGCCAACGACTCAGGAACAGGAGCGAAGCGCATCGTCCCAGGCACCAGGGCTGCGGTAGTGGTTCTTGCGCCCGGCGGCAAGTACGTAGCGCAGTTCGGCAAGGAGCTGGGTGTCCTTGGGGAAGATCCAGCCAGCCAAGGAAGGTCAGTGCGGCAGTCGGCTCCAGGTCACCGTAGACGTCGTGGAAGGTCGCCAAAAGGCCGCGGAAGACGGCCGAGTGCAGGGCGGGAAGCCGCACGGCGGTCCGGTACGTCAACTCCTTCACCGTCCAGCGCACAGGCCCCGAACACTCCAGAACCCGACGGGCCCGGCACAGCAGGACTTCCGACCGCTCGGCCACCACCCGGTCGATGTCGATACCGAGAACCCCACCGACGGCCGTCGCGGACGTGGAGCGCTGGCCTGCGTCGAGTGGATTGGATGTCAACACGGCGGTCGATGGCCTGGATCATTGCGGCGGAGCGAATGCTGGAGGTGAATGGTGCACAACATCTGCCGTGTGCTGACACTGGGCGCTGCCCACCTGTCCGGATCAGCCGCGTTGCCGGCGGGCACGCAGAACAGCCAGGTGGCGCAGGCGTTCGGCGATCTGGGCTTCGTAGCCGTTGCGGGTGGGCTGGTAGTACGTCTCGTGGTCCATGCCGTCGGGGAAGTAGTCGGCGCCGGAGAAGCCGTCGGTGGTGTCGGGGTCGTACTGGTAGTCCTTGCCGTAGCCGAGGTCCTTCATCAGCCGGGTCGGGGCGTTGAGGATGTGGGCGGGCGGCATGAGTGAGCCGGTGCGGCGGGCAGCACGGTGTGCGGCGTCGAGGCCGCGGTAGACGGCGATGGACTTGGGTGCGGTAGCGAGGTAGACAACGGCCTGGGCGATCGCCAACTCACCTTCGGGGGAACCGAGTCGCTCGTACACGTCCCAAGCGGCGAGGGCCTGCTGGACGGCGTGCGGGTCGGCGATGCCGATGTCTTCGACTCCGAAGCGGACCAGGCGGCGGGCCACGAACAGGGGGTCCTCGCCGCCGTCGAGCATGCGGGCGAGCCAGTACAGGGACGCGTCCGGGTCGGAGCCGCGCATCGACTTGTGGAGCGCGGAGATCAGGTTGTAGTGGCCTTCCTGCGCCTTGTCGTACAGCGGGGCGCGCTGCTGGATGTGGTGGGCGAGCGCGGCGGTGTCCAGGGGGGTGCCGGGGTCCGGGAGGGCCTGGAGCTGTTCCGCGATGTTGAGGAGGTAGCGGCCGTCGCCGTCGGCCATGGCGATCAGGGCGCGGCGGGCGTCGTCGTCCAGGGGCAGCCGGTGGCCGGTGAGGTCCTCGGCGCGGTCGAGGAGTGTGGACAGGGCGGCTTCGTCGAGGCGTTTGAGGACGAGGACCTGGGTGCGGGAGAGGAGGGCGCCGTTGAGTTCGAAGCTCGGGTTCTCCGTGGTGGCGCCGATCAGGGTGATCGTGCCGTCCTCGACGTAGGGCAGGAAGCTGTCCTGCTGGGCGCGGTTGAAGCGGTGGATCTCGTCGACGAACAGCAGGGTGCCCTGGCCGATGGTGCGCCGGCTGCGGGCGGCGGCGAAGACCTTGCGCAGGTCGGCCACGCCGGTGAAGGTGGCCGACACCGGTTCGAAGGCCAGGTTGCTGCCGTCCGCGAGGAGGCGGGCGATGGTCGTTTTCCCCACGCCCGGCGGGCCCCACAGGATGGCGGAGCCGAGGC
Organism: Streptomyces sp. NPDC050422; assembly: GCF_044458665.1. NCBI lineage: Bacteria > Bacillati > Actinomycetota > Actinomycetes > Kitasatosporales > Streptomycetaceae > Streptomyces > Streptomyces sp. NPDC050422. The sequence goes on along the minus strand of NZ_JBITIE010000028.1, from coordinate 59,999 downwards.
GCTGCAACGCGACCATGCGGCCCAGCGGGGCGTCCGGGGCCAGGAGGTGGTCCTGCCCTACGACATCTTCCAGCCGGGTGGGGCGCAGGCGGTCGGCGAGTGGCCGGGCAGGCTCCTCGTCGAAGAGCGGCAGGGTCGCTTCGGTCGGTTCCATCGGTCTCTTCGATCGCAGGCGGAGGTGTGCGGGCATGGCGAGCCTTGCACGGGGCACTGACAGGCGCGGGCTCAGCAGCGCATGGGCGCGTATGCGGTGCTCATCGGCTACGGGGGCGGTCGCGTTTCGGCAGCCGCTCGACGGCCAGGTCGTAGGAATCCTCGACTGCGTCGGTGACCAGCCGTTCAGTGATGCCGGGGCCCGGTCCGAGCGAGATCCAGTGCCGTTTGTCGAGGTAGCGGCCCGGTGTGATCGAGGCATAGCCGTGCACGTGCTCGCGGGCGTGTTCGGGTTCGCACTTGACCGTGATGATCTGCTCGTCCGGGTCCTCGGTGACGATCAGGAACACCTTGCCCGCGACCTTGTACACGTCCAGTTGCTTGGTGAACGGGTATCCGTGGTCCGTCCCGGGCAGCGCGAGGGCCACCTGGCGGGCGGTGTCCTGGAGCCGGTCACCGGCCGCGCTCACTGGGCCGCCCGCATGTCGGTGTCGTAGGTATGCAGGTCGACAGGCTGGTCAGCCTTGGGCAGGTGAGCGACCACGCGTCGGCAGGAGTCGGTGACAAGCTCATCGACGAGTTCCCTGTCGACGCCGTCCCCGCCCCCCAGCGTGATCCAGTGCTTCTTGTTCATGTGGTAACCGGGGGTGATGTGGCTGTGCCGCTCCCGCAGGGCGTGGGCCTCACCGGGATCCGCCTCGAGGATCACGACGGGATGCCCCGGAACTCGGTCATCAGCATGCACACCTTGCCGCGCACCTTGAAGACCTCCCAGCCGGGGCCGAAGGGATACTCCAGCTGAGCTCCGGGAACCTCCTCGGCGCAGTCGGCAGCCGTCTTGTACAGGGTCATTCCGTTCACCGGGCGTTACCTTCCTCACGGGGTTGTCGCGGCGCCACACCCCATTCTTCCTTCGAAGCCGACACATAGGGCCGTGGGCCGCGGACACGTGTTGGTCGACAAGCGACACCTCAGCCCGAGCGGACCGCCCGCGGTCCCGTTGCACGGCTTCCAGCCCTCGGCCGGCACCCCGCACGGCCTTGAGGTGAGCACCGTCGAGGACTTCTTCGCCCACCACGACGACCGGCCGTGGAACCCGCCCCGTCCGGGCCGCACCATCTTTCACTACTTCATCGCCGTCACCGAGAGCGCGTTGCAACCGATGTCGACCACCTCACGCGGACCGTCACCCCCAGCCAATGGCGGTGAGTGCGCCCGGGGCACGTGCAGTGCCGGCATCCGCCCGGCGCCGCCCGCGGCCCGTTCATCCTGTTCGAACCGGATGTACTGCGGCCCGACATCGCCCGCGTGCTGGTCCCGCTCACCGCGCACGAGGCTCCCGCCGTGCTGAGCCCGCACTCCGACGACGCCGCCTCGCTCCAGCAGACGGCACTCCAGCTTCTGGACGAACACCGCTCACTTGGGCGCCGCCCCCTCGACGTCCAGCACGCCTTGCGGCGCAGCCTGCTCGAATCGTTGCTGCTGCGCCTGGCCAACGCCCCGGGATCCACCCCCGCCGACACGGGTGCCGGCAGGAGGCGTGGTGACGCCTACGGACGGTTCGCGGACGCCCTGGAGCTGCACTTCCGCGAACTACACCGGGCCACGGATTACGCGGAGATGCTCGGCTGCTCGGTCCGCACTCTCAGCCGCGCCGCCCGGGAAACCACCGGCAAGGGAGTGCGTGAGCTCATCGACAAGCGGCGGCTGCTCGCAGCCCGGCGGCTGGTGGGAAGCGCCCGGTGGGATGCCCGGGCCGTGGCCGCCCGCCTCGGCTTCACCGATCACGCGAACTTCGGCCCGCTTCTTCCGCGACCGCACCGGTCTCACCCCGGCCGCCTTCACGGCCCGCGCAGTGAGGGCCGACGCGTGACGGAAACGCGGCGCAGGCCCCTTGCCCGTCAGGGGGCGATGGCTCCCGGCGCGGTCAGTCCGTGGTGAAACTGGACAGCATCGCAGCGGGGTAGCGGCCGCCTGCCGAGCCGTGGGGAAGGATCTCAGCGACGCGGGTCAGGTCGGCGGCGGAGAGCTGGACGTCGGCGGCGCCGGCGTTCTCCTCAAGCCGCTTGGTGCTGCGGGTGCCGGGAATGGGCGCGATGTCCTCGCCCTGGGCGAGCAGCCAGGCCAGCGCGAGCTGGGCGGTGGTGATGCCCTTGGTATCGGCCAGCTTCTTGAGCTGTTCGATGGCGCGCACGTTGTACGTGTAGTTCTCGCCCTGCCAACGCTCGTCCCAGCTGCGCATGTCGTCCGCGGGGTACTCGCTCGCGGGCTTGACCTGGCCGGCGAGGAAGCCGCGGCCGAGCGGGGAGTAGGGCACCAGACCGATGCCGAGCTCCCGCAGCACGGGGAGGATCTTCTCCTCGGCCTCCCGCTCGAAGATTGAGTACTCGTACTGGAGCACGGAGACCGGGGTGACGGCGTGGGCGCGGCGGATGTACTGGGGGCCGACGTTGCTCAGGCCGAAGTACTTCACCTTGCCCTCGGTGATCAGTTCGCCGACCGCGCCGGCGACTTCCTCGACCGGAACGGCGGGGTCGGAGATGTGCTGGTAGAAGAGGTCGATGTGGTCACTCTGCAGGTAGCGCAGGCTGTTCTCGGCGACCTTGCGGATGTTCTCCGGACGGCTGTCGAAGCCGGGGCTGTGCAGTGGGGCGGTCATGTCGAAGCCGAACTTGGTGGCGAGCACCACCTCGTCGCGGAAGTCCTTGACCGCCTCGCCCAGGAGGATCTCGTTGCTGCCGGTGCCGGCGCCGTACAGCTCGGCGGTGTCGAAGAAGTCGATCCCGAGTTCGCGGGCGCGGCGGATGGTCGCGATGCCCTCGTCGTCGTTCGAGGCGCCGTAGCCCATGGACATGCCCATGATCCCCAGGCCGAGCGCCGAGACGCGCGGACCTTGAGAGCCCAGATTGCGGTGCTGCATGAGTTCACTCCCTCAATGTTTCGCCGGCTCCACCCTCAAAAGCCAAACCGAACGGTTCTGTTTGATTTTACGTGCCGATCGCCCGGATGCCAAACCGAACGGTTCGGTGCCTTATCCTCGGGTTATGTCCCCGTCCCGCGACTCAGGCCAGACCGCAGCGCCCGCCTCCGGCGGCGACACCACGCGCGAGCGCATCCTTACCGCCGCCATGGAGGAGTTCGCCCGCCACGGCATCGCCGGCGCCCGCGTGGACCGCATCGCCAAGCTCGCCAGGACCAGCAAAGAACGCGTCTACGCCTACTTCCGCGGCAAAGATGCGCTCTATGCCGACGTCGCTGCACGGGAGCACGTCGTCATCGCCGAGGCCACCCAACTGGACCCGGCCGACCTCCCTGGCTACGCGGGCCGACTGTTCGACTACTTCGTCGCCCGTCCGGACCACCACCGCCTGATCACCTGGGGCCGCCTCGAACTGCCGGACACCACAGCCGCTGCCGACGATCACGCCCAAGCATTGATCGCCCGCAAAATCGAACAGCTCCGCAAGGCGCAACAGGCGGGACAGCTCGACCCCGCCTGGGACCCGGCCGACGTCCTCGCCCTGGTCAACCAGATCGCCACGACCTGGGCGGCACAGCCCGAACACAGCGAGGCCGCCGCCTCACACGCCGTGGACCCCACCACCGCCGCCCGCCGCGCCGCAGTGGTGACCGCAGTCGAACGGCTTTTCCCCCGAGCACGCTGACGTCCCCCGAGCCCGCGGCTGCCCTGCCCGGACATTCCCGAAACGGCGCCGGCCGCCCTCACCGCTCACTCATGGGCACGTCCTGCTGACGAGTCGGCGCTTCTGAGCCAGGGAACCAGCTTCCGGGTGGGGCAGGCACCGGCGCCCCTATGCGCTCACGCGGTGTCAGGATTCCGTGCCCACCGGCGCTTACGTTGTCGGCCCTCGCACATCTGGGGTGGTTGGCTGTCGTATTTCAGCTGCCCGGACCGCAGTCGTCCAGGACGACGACGTGCTTGCCCGGCCTGGTGCCCGGACTCGACGTCGGCCTGGGCGTCACGGACCTGTTCCAGGCCGTGGCAGACCATCGCGACCGGGACTTCGACTCGCCCTGCGGCGACGGCCTGCAGGTGGTGGGCGAAGACGTCGGACGGGAGGCCGGTGGCCTGACCTCCATAGGACGTCAGCCGTCCCCGTTGGGGATCATGAACGGGGTGAAGGCCCCAAGGGCGTAGCTGGCTCGAGGCCTACTGGCCGGGTGACCGCACCCAGGGAACGAAGCGCTGCTCGGGGCCTGCGTCTTCGCGCCAGTACCGCAGGACGGTTTCCTGGACGACGTCGAGCCGCTCTGCGGCGATGAGACACGAGACCGGCTCCTGTCCGCCAGCATTGGCCTCGAAGGCGACCACTACGGGCGGCTTCCCGCCGAGCTGACGAGTGATTCTCAGGAGCTCGTCGGGCGAGGGGGGCCGGAAAGCCGGATCGTGAAAGCCGGACGGGCAGCTGACGAAAACTGGATCGCCGAAGACCAGTTCCAGGCCGTGGTGGTAGGCCAGGTCGTGGCCAGCGGCACGCCTGAACTCTCCATCGTACCAGGCGACGACGTCCCAGTCCCACCAGGACCCTTCAGGGAGCTGGATCGAAACATGCGCTCCACCGACATCCACCGCAGCTCCTTCCCGTTCGAACAGATCGACAAGCTATACATCGGCTATGAGCGTGCGACTGGTACAACACCGAACGCCTTCACTCCGCCCTCGGCTACCTTCCACCCGAAGATTCGAGGCCCAGCACCACCGATCCCAGGCGACCACGAACACCACCTGAAACCACAGGAACCGGCCACCATGGAACTCGGGGCAGCTCAACGAGCGGGATTCAACCAGGGCAGGATCCAGGGTCAGCGGTGCTCGGAGAGCCACGCGTGGACGGCGAGGGCGGTCGTACGGGCATGCTCCTCAAGGACGCTGAAGTGGTCGCCCGGCACGGTGACTTCCGAGTGCGGCAGACTCCACGGCTCCGCCGCTTCGATGCCGGGCAGACCGTCCCCGGCCCGGACGAAGAGCGTGGGCGCCGAGAGCTCCGACGGTTCCCAGCCGGAGAACAGCTCCAGGTAGCCGGCCATCGCCGTGAGCCGGTCGGTCTCGGCCGAGGCGAACTGGGCGGCCTTGTCGAGCATTCCGACGGTCATGGCAGAGAGCGCGGGCCCGTCCTCCGCCCCGCTGACGCTGTCCCCGGGGAAGGTGTCGACCAGGACGACGGCGGACGGGCGCACGCCCGCACGTTCCAGGTGTTCGGCAACAGCCTGCGCCACCCAGCCGCCGGCCGAGCGCCCCAGCAGGACGAATGGCTCGTCGCCCGAGCACCCGAGAACGGCGGCGGCCTGCGCCGTCACGAAGGCCTCCAGTGTGGCGGGCAGGGCCTCGCGCGGCAGGAATCCCGGATTCGGCAGCACCGAGACGTCCCGCAGGCCCTGGAGGGACGTCCCAAAGCGGGCGTACTCATGAGGGCCCGAGAGCGCGCTGAGCGCCGGGAAGCAGATCAGCCGGGGGCGGGCGGGGCCGGTCGCGACGTTGACGGCCGCGGGCGGGGTACCGAGGGTTTCCGTGCTGTCGAAGACCTCACGGAAGCGGGAAGCGATCGTCAGAAGTGCCATGCCGTCCCATGCCTTGCCGCGGGCGCACGCCTTACGGAAGAGAGCGGAAAGGGAGTCGGCGCCTCCCGGTTCCGCAGTCCCTTCCAGGGGTCCACCCGTCGCGCCGGTCGGCGTCACGTTCGGGGCGGGGGGTGTTTCCGGGGCAGTCCCGGAATACCGTTCCTCAAGGTGGGCGGCGACCGCGCGCGGTGTGGGGTGGTCGAAGAGGAGCGTGACGGGCAGGGCAAGCCCTGTCACCGTCGCGAGCCGGTTGCGCAGCTCGACTGCGGCCAGCGAGTCGAGGCCAAGCTCCGCCAGCGGGCGGTCCGCCTCGACCGCGGACTGTCCCTCGGTGTATCCGAGCGCCGCTGCGGCTTCGGTCCGTACTTCCGACAGGAGCAGTGCGCCCTGTTCGCCGGACGGCGTTGCAGCCAGCCGTCGTCGCAGGGAATCGCCGGCCTCGGGCCCCGCGGGTGTCCGGCGGACGGGCGCGCGGCCCGGCAAGCGGGAGAGGGGCGCATCGGCGGTCCCGCGCACCTCCGGGTTCAGGCGTGCTGCGACCAGAACAGCGTCTCCGCTCTCGATGGCGGTGTCGAAGAGCGTGAGGCCTTCCTCGGTCCGCAGCGGGACGAGTCCGGAGCGGGCCATCCGGCGCAGATCCGCGCTTGCGAGCTCGGCGGTCATTCCGCCGGTCTGCTGCCAGGGGCCCCAGACGAGGGAGGTGCCGGGCAGACCGATGTTCCTGCGGTGCTGTGCCAACGCGTCCAGGAACGAGTTCGCCGCCGCGTAGTTGCCCTGGCCGCCGGATCCGAACACACCGGCCACCGAGGAGAACAGGGCGAAGACCGCCAGGTCGCTGTCCCGGGTCAACTCGTGCAGGGCGAGCGCCGCGTCCACCTTCGGCCGCAGCACGCGATCCATGCGCTGCGGTGTGAGCGCCGCGATCACGCCGTCGTCCAGCACGCCCGCGGCGTGCACCACTGCCGTCAGCGGGTGCTCCCGCGGCACAGTGGCGAGGAGCGCGGCGAGCGCGGTGCGGTCGGCGACGTCGCACGCGGCGACCGTCACCTCGGCACCGAGCCCGGTGAGTTCCGCTCGCAGTTCGGCGGCCCCGGGTGCGCCGGCTCCGCGCCGTCCGACGAGCAGCAGGTGGCGTACGCCGTGCGCGACCACGAGGTGGCGGGCGAAGGAGGCGCCCAGGGAGCCCGATCCCCCGGTGATCAGGACGGTCCCCCCGGGGTCCAGCCTGCGCGAAGGGCCCTTGTCCGTCGTTGCGCGGGAGGCGTGTACCAGCGTCGGTACGTGGACGACGCCTTTCCGCACGGCCGTCTGGGGCTCCCGGCTCGCCAGGACCTGCGCCAGGGCCGCCTCGGATGCGGAGGTGTCGTCGACATCGACCAGTGCGAATCGGCCGGGGTTCTCCGTCTGCGCCGAGCGGAGCAGTCCCCATACCGGCGCGCAGACGAGCGCGGCGTCGTCGTTCGCCGCGCCGGCGGCTGACTCCGCCCCTGTGATGACGGCACCCGATGTGAGGACGACCAGACGGGAACTGCTGAGGCGCTCCTCGGCCAGCCAGTCCTGCACGAGCCGCAGTGCCCATCCGGCCATGCGGTGTGCGGCCGATGCACGGTCCATTCCGTGCGTCTCGGTGAGCGGCGGACAGGCGATGACGACGTCCGGTGCGTCGGCGCCCGCCGAGGCCGGATCGGCGTACGCCTTCGGCCGGTCGCCCGACGGAAGGAGGGTGCCGCGAAGCCTCGGTCCGGGCTCGCCCAGCAGGCCCCACACGCGTGGCGCGGGAGCCGCGGTGAGGGAATCGGGCAGGCGCATCCAGTCCTGGCGGAACAGGCAGTCGCCGTGCGCCCGGACGCCATTCAACTGCTCCCGGGGAAGCGGCCGCAGGACCAGCGACCGTACCGTTGCCACGGGGGCTCCGGACCCGTCGGTCAGCTCCAGCCGTGCTCCGTTCTCCGCCGTCGGCGAGACACGCACCCGCAGCCGGCAGGCACCGGACGCGTGAAGTCGCACCTCGCTCCAGGCGAACGGCAGGGACACCCCTCCTGCGCTGTCGTCCGGCGCCGACGTGACTCCCCCGAGCATCATGGTGTGCAGCGCCGAGTCCAGCAGGGCCGGATGCAGGGTGAACCGGCTCGCGTTGCTGTGTTCCTCCTCCGGTAGCGCGACGTCGGCGAGGATGTCGTTGCCCAGCTGCCAGGCGGCCTGCAGGCCCTGGAAGGCCGGGCCGTAGCGGAGCCCTCCGTTCGCGAGCCGGTCGTAGAAGCCTTCGCCGGGCCGGGCGTCGAGTGCGAGGGGGACGGCGCCCGCGGGCGGCCACGGGCCGGGTGCGACCGCGGGTTCCGGCAGCTCCTGGGACGCGAGGATCCCCGACGCGTGGCGGTTCCAGGGCCCGTCGTACCCGGGGGTGTGCGGCCGTGCGTGGAACACCACGGTCCGCCGTCCGCCGGCGTCCGGTCGTGTCACCTTCACTTGTAGCTCGACCGGTTCGTCGGAGGGCAGCGGCAGGGGTGCAGTGAGGGTGAGTTCCTCCAGTACGGGGGCGCCCACCCGGTCTCCGGCGTGCACAGCCATGTCGACGAACGCCGTCGCGGGCAGCAGCACGGCGCCCAGCACCGTGTGGTCGGCCAGCCAGGGGTGGTCACGCGGTGACAGCAGGCCGCTCAGGAGCAGGCCGTCGTCGTCCGCTGTCGATGTGGCGGAGCGCAGGAACGGGTGGGGCTCGGCGGTCAGCTCCGCCCGGGCCTCCGGCCGGTCGGCTTCCAGCCAGTACCGCCCGCGCTGGAACGCGTACGTGGGCAGTTGCGTACGCAGTGCGCCGCGTCCGGCGAAGACGGCGTGCCAGTCGACGCTCACGCCGTGGGTGTGCAAGGCGGCGACTGCGGTGAGCAGTGCTTCGGCTTCCGGCCGGGGTCCGCGCAGGGTGGGGACGACCAGGGGTGCGGGCGCGGCTGCGTCCGTCGCGGGCGGGGTTGCCTGCATGTCGGACAGGATGTCCCGTGTGATGCCCGAGAGCACGCTGTCCGGGCCGAGCTCCACGTAGTGGGTCGCGCCTCGCTCCCGCAGATTCCGCACCGTGTCGGTGAAGCGGACCGGGCGGCGTACGTGGTCCACCCAGTAGCCGGGCGAGCACAGTTCCTCGTCGGTGGCGGGCCGGTCCGCGACCGCGCTCACCAGCGGAAGCACGGGCCGGGAGTAGGTGATTCCTTGTGCCACCACGGCGAACGCGTCGAGCATGGGTTCCATGCGCGCGGAGTGGAACGCGTGGCTCACCCGCAGCCGCGTGGTCTCACACCCCTGTTCGCGCCAGTACGCCATGGTCTCCAGTACCTCCGGCTCGTCACCGGCGACGACCACCCAGCGGCCGTTCACGGCCGAGATGCTCACCTCCCGCTCCCTGCCGGCGAGGTACGCGGCGATCTCGTGCTCGTCTGCCCGTACCGCGGCCATCGCCCCGCCCGCGGGCAGTTCGTCCATCAGACGACCTCGTGCCGCCACCAGTGCGCAGGCGTCGCCGAGGGACAGCACCCCGGCGGCGTGTGCCGCCGCCACCTCGCCGACGGAGTGTCCCGCCACGATGTCCGGGCGTACCCCCCAGGACTCCAGCAGCCGGAACAGGGCCACTTCCAGAGCGAACAGCGCAGGCTGCGCGAACCGTGTCGTGTGCAGGAGTCCGCTCTCGTCCGGTCCTTCGGCTCCGTCGTCCGCGAACACCACCTCGCGCAGCGGCTTCGGCAGGTGCGGGTCCAGCAGTGCGCAGGTCTCGTCGAAGGAACGGGCGTAGACGGGATGGGCCTCGTACAGTTCCCGGCCCATACCGGACCGCTGGCTGCCCTGGCCGGTGAAGAGGAAGACGACCGGGCCCGCCGGGCGGGGGCCGCTCGTGCTCACCCCCGGCCGCCGCTTTCCTTCGGCCACCGCGTCGAGGGAGGCGAGCAGCTCGTCCCGGTCGCCGGCCAGCACCACCGCGCGGTGTTCGAAGGCGGCGCGGGTGGTGGCCAGCGAGAACCCGAGGTCCAGCAGGCGTGTTCCGGGGCGCGCGGCCACGTCGTCGTGCAGCCGTCGGGCCTGTGCCCGGAGTCCGGCGGCGCTCCTGGCCGTCACCGGGAACGGAAGGGCCTCCGCAGAGGTCTCCGGTGCGGTCGTGGGGCCGTCGTCCGAGGCGGGCCGGTGTACCGCGGGCGCCTGTTCGAGTACCACGTGCGCGTTGGTGCCACTGATCCCGAAGGACGAGACGCCGGCCCGCCGGGGCCGGCCGGTCCGGGGCCATGGCACCGCCCGGGTCAGCAGCGACACCGCGCCCGAGGACCAGTCCACCCTCGGTGTGGGCTCGTCGGCGTGCAGCGTACGGGGCAGCACACCGTGCTCCATCGCCTGAACCATCTTCATCACACCGGCCATGCCCGCCGCGGCCTGCGTGTGCCCGAGGTTCGACTTGACCGAGCCCAGCCACAGCGGGTTCTCCCGCGGCCCCGCCTGACCGTAGGCCGCCAGGAACGCCTCCGCCTCGATGACGTCGCCGAGTCGGGTGCCTGTGCCGTGCGCCTCCACCGCGTCGACCTCCGCCGGCTCCAACCGCGCGTCCGACAGGGCCTGGCGGATCACCCGTTGCTGGGCCGGTCCGTGCGGCGCCGTCAGGCCGTTGCTCGCACCGTCCTGATTCACCGCGGAGCCGCGTACCACGGCCAGTACCGGATACCCGGCCCGCCGAGCGTGGGAGAGCCGGGTCATCAGCAGCATTCCCGCGCCCTCGGCCCACCCGGTGCCGTCCGCCGACGCGGCGAACGCCTTGCAGCGGCCGTCGGGTGCCAGCGCGCGCTGCCTGCTGAACTCCACGAAGGAGTTGGGCCCCGACATGACCGTGACGCCGCCGGCCAGCGCGAGCGAGCACTCGCCTCTGCGCAGTGCCTGGGCGGCCAGGTGCAGCGCCACCAAGGACGACGAGCACGCTGTGTCCACGGTGATCGCCGGCCCTTCCAGACCCAGGGTGTAGGCGATCCGCCCGGAGGCGACACTGCCGGCGTTCCCGATGCCGAGGTGGCCCTCCACGTGTTCGGGGGTGGCGGCGAACCGGCCGGCGTAGTCGCTGTACATGAGCCCGGCGTACACGCCGGTGGGGGTCCCGCGCACCGTGCCGGGGTCGATTCCGGCATGTTCGAAGGCCTCCCAGGCGACTTCGAGCAGCAGTCGGTGCTGCGGGTCCATCGCCAGTGCCTCGCGGGGCGAGATGCCGAAGAAGGCCGGGTCGAAGCGGTCCACACCGGACAGGAAGCCGCCCTCGCGTACGTACGTCCGGCCGGCCCGGCCGGGATCCGGGTCGAACAGTCCGTCAATGTCCCATCCGCGGTCGGTGGGGAACGGGGTGATGGCGTCGACACCGTCCTCGACCAGCCGCCACAGATCCTCCGGGGACTCCACCCCGCCCGGGAAACGGCATGCCATCCCGACGATCACCACGGGGTCGTCGTCCGTTCCGGCCCCGTCCGGGCGGGCGGGCGCGGCGTGGGCTGGTTCACCGGTGAGCCGCGCCGCGAGGTGGGCGGCCATCTCCGCTGTTGTGGGGAAGTCGAAGGCGGCGGCTTCGGACAGGGAGATGCCGGTCGCCGCCGACAGACGGCTGGACAGTTCGGTCGACGTCAACGAGTCAAAGCCCAGATCGCGGAACGCGGTCCCCGGCTCCACCTCGTCGACGGCGCAGTCCAGTACGGCGGCGACCTCGCCCCGTACCAGAGCCTGCAGATCCACCGCGTCCATCCCCGCGGGCGAGGAGGCTTCGGCTTCCAGGAGCCTCGCCGGGCGGTCGGCGAGGGCGTACCGCTTGGCTTTCCCGGAGGCGGTGCGCGGGATCTCGTCCACCTCGTAGAGGGCGGCGGGGATCTTGAACGGTGACAGCTTCTCCCGGCAGGCGGCGAGGACCGCTCTCCTGTCGAGTGCGCCTGCCGTCTCCGGGACCAGGTAGGCGACCGGCACCTCACCGAGTACGTCATCGGGCCGGCCGGTCACGGCGGCGTCCTTGATGTCCGGCAGCGCCAGCAGTACCGCCTCCACCTCGGAGGGGTGGATGTTCTCGCCTGCGCGGATGATCAGCTCGCTGACCCGGCCCGTAATGGTGAGTTCACCGCGGGCGTCGATCCGGGCGAGGTCACCGGTGCGGTACCACCCGTCGCGCAGCACCTGGGCGGTGTCGTCGGGACGGCCGTGGTACCCGGCCATGACGCCGGGTCCGGCCACCCACAACTCGCCCTCGTCCGACGCTTCGCCGCCGCCGGCGTTGCTTGCGCTGCCGTCGCCGATACGTGCCCGGGTGCCCGGCAGCACCCGGCCGCACGAACCGGCCGCACGGGCGGCGCCCGGTGCCGACATGGTGACGGGCCCCGCCTCGGTGCTCCCGTAGTGCTCGAGGAACGGGACCCCGCAGATCTCCTCGAAGGCCCGCTCGAAGGCGGGACCGACGGCCGCACCGCCACTGACGCAGCCACGGAGCGCGGGGGCCGTCAGCCCCTCGGCGCGTACGGCGTCGAGGAGTTTGGCGTACGTCGCCGGCACACCTGCCAGCAGGGTGAACGGGTTCTCCGTCCGGCGCAGCTCGCCCAGCACGTCCACCGCGGAGAACCGCGGCAGGATGACGGCGGTCGCTCCGGTCGCGGTCACCCCGATGACGCAGAGGACCTGGCCCATGGCGTGGTGGAGGGGCAGCGGCCAGAGCAGTCGGTCGTCGGCCGACATACCGAGGACGGCGACGAAACCGGCAGTTACCGACGACAGGCGGTTGCGCTGTGTGGACAGCACGCCCTTGGGGATGCCGGTCGACCCCGAGGTGTAGAGCAGCCATGCCACCTCGTCGAGCCCGAGGTCGTCCGGGGCGGGAACGGATGGTTCGGTGGCGGCCATGTCCTCGTAGGAGAACGTGCCGGGCTCCGTGTCCGCCGCGATGTCGCCACCCGCCGACCGCAGGAGCACCACGCTCAGGTGCGGGCGCTCCGGCAGGAGCGGCCCCAGCAGGCCCAGATGGGACCGGTCGGTGAAGATGACGCGGGCTCCGCTGTCGTCCAGCATGTGAGCCAGTTCGGCTCGCGTGCTCCGTGAGTCCATCGGCACGCCGACCGCGCCCGCTCTGGTGACAGCGAGCATGCTCTCCACGGCTTCGACGCGATTACCGAGGAGGACCGCCGCCCGCTCGCCGTGCCGCAACCCGAGTCCGGCCAGATGGCCGGCCAGCCGTCCGGTGCGCAGCTCCAACTCCGCATAGGTCACGCGGGACATGGGGTCCTGGAACGCGACCTTCGAGCCGAAGCGGCGCGCATGTTCCCGGAGCAGCTCGGGCAGTGGCCGGATCGGGTCTACGTGTGATGTCACCGGGACGAGCACATCCTCATCGGGCAGGAGTTGATGTTGATCCAGTATGGATCCACAGACAAGTGATTCCATCATCTGTTCGAACCCGGCGTGTTGACGGCCAGCGCGTCCGGGCTGCCGGAGACGTCGGGGCCGTCCAGGCCTGGGCAGGAGCCTGATCACCCGGTGACTGGCCGGTCGTTGGCCGGTTCCTTTCCGTGCCTGTTCCGTTCCTTCTCCATCGGACCGATGCTGACCGGGACGGCGACGGGCGGGGCAGGCCGACAGAGGAGTGCGTGTGACGGTTCAGGCATCGGACGAAACGGGCAATGATCACGAGAAGCGGACGGGCGACCGGCCGGACGATGCGATGCCCGGGGCTCAGGAGTCGATGACGCCCTTCGACGAGATCTACGACCGGCCCGATCCCCGGGCCTTCTTCCGCGCGTTCCAGCCGCTGGGCTACCGGACCCCGCACCACGCCCAGGGTTTCCACCGCAGGCTGATCGCCACCGGCGTGTGTGCCGCCGGGGGCGGGGCGGTACTGGACATCTGTTGCTCCTACGGCATCAACGCGGCCCTGCTGAACCACGATCTGACGCTGGACGACCTGTACGCCCATTACACCTCGTCCAGGGCGTCGACGATGACCACCAGTGAACTGATCTCCTGGGACCGTGAGTTCTACCGGTCCAGGCGCCGCCCGGACGCGGTCCCCGTGTTCGGCATCGACGCGGCGCCCAATGCCGTCGCCTACGCTCGCGAGGTGGGCCTGCTGGACGAGGGATTCGGCGAGAATCTGGAGGTCGCGGCGCCGTCCGCCGCCCTCCTGCACGCGGCGCGGCGCATCCGTCTGATCACGGTCACCGGCGGGGCCAGCTTCCTGTCGTCGCGCACCTTCCAGCCACTTCTCGAATCGGCCGACGCCCCAGTATGGGTGGCGGCTTTGGTGCTGCGTACGGGCTCCTACCGGCCCATTACGCAGTGCCTGGACTCCTTCGGACTGGTCACGGAGAAAGCGGCTTCCCCTACTTTCGTCCAGCGCCGGTTCACCAGTGCCGAGGAGCGGCAGTTCGCCGTCGAGGCGGTGACCGCGGCGGGCGAGGACCCTCGGGGAAAGGAGACGGACGGCCATTTCCACACCGCGGTCCATCTGTCCCGTCCCGCCCAGGACACCGTCTCGTACCCGGTCAGCGGCCTCGTGCAGCCGGCCTGCCCCACTCACGCACCCGGACCCGCAAGCTAGGGAAGCCACCAGGTCGGCTCCGACCGCGGCCAGGTCACCAGGAACCGTTCCGGGCTGCGTGAGGCTGGCCCCCCACACCAGTGGACGGATTGCCAAGGTTGCGCCGGCCGGAGTCCGGAAACCTGACCGCCGGCCCGTGCAGGGTCAGTGGGAATTCGACTCGGGCCGGCCAGGCTCCCAGGCGGGAGAACGCTCCGGCGCCGAACGACAGGGGTGCGGGGCTCCCAGCGGTGCGAAGAGGTCCCCCGCCGTGCTTGCCGGGAAGACGTCGGGGTCGCGAATGGGCCATCCCGCAGTCCGCCAGGACCACCACTCCGGCCAGGCGGATGCTACTGACCGGTGCTCTTCCCACCGCCGCGAACCTGGTAGACCCCCGGACCGGTGGTTGATCATGCTGTCAGAGCGACAAAGGATTGTTCTGGGTGATCGGTGGTGTGCCGGTCGAGCCTGGCCGGCAGATCGGCCAGATCGGAGGTGGTGAACTTCCACCGGAATGGTTGTGCCGTGGTGTTGTATCGGTTCTGGAAGTACCGGAGCCGGTCTCTGACTTGGGCCAGGCCGGTGAAGTCGTTGGGCTGGGCGACTTTACGCCGGACGACGGAGAACGAGATCTCCACGTTGTTCAGCCAGGAGGCATGGATGGGGGTGTGGACCATGACCGCGTTCGGGAACGCCGTGGTCAGCCGGTCGGCGGCCTTCTTCCCGCGGTGGGAGGAACCGTTGCGCACGATGCAGATGACGCGTTTCGCGCCGGCGTAGGGCTCCTGGCTCATGACCTGGGCGACCAGAGAACGGGACGACGCCCGGGGGCTTCTCCCAGCGGCCGAACGCCTTCGCAGGGTGGACGTCGTAGGCGGCGAGGTAAGCCAGGGCTCCGCCGGGCGGGTAGGTGTGGCTGACCCGCATCGCTTTGGCCTGGCCGGGGGCAAGGGTGGGGTGACAGCGGCAGCGGGCCTGGACGGAGGTCTCCTCGTCCGCGCTGATGACGTACTCGTCGCCGCCAGCGCGGCGCCCTCGACAGTGCGACAGATCAAGGACGGGCTGGGCCCTGAGGCGGAAGTCTGGGTCGGTGATGAAGATCCAGGAATGGTGCTGCCACAGCTTGAGCGCGTCGGTCTTGAGCCAGCAGCGCACGGTGGAGGCCGACAGGGAGGTGACGATGCCCCGCTCGGTGGCCCCGCGGGCCAGCTCCGGGCCCGACCAGCGCGACAGGGGCCCTCCGTTATCGGCAGGCAGCCGGCAGGCCAGCGCCTTCACTTCGGCGGCCTGCAAGGGCGTGAACGACGGCGGGCAGCCCTGTCGTTGGCGGCCCCTCAGTCCCGGAGGTCCATGTTCGGCGAAGCGGTGCCGCCGGCGGCGCACCATGTCCAGGTGCAGGCTCGTCTCCTGTGCGATGCGGGCCTTGGAGCGGCCGCGCGCGGCGTGCAGCACGATGCGTGGCCGTACCCGCTGCCGGTACTCACTTTTGTGGCCCCAGAGCATCTTCATCAACCGCTTGCAGTCTGCGGCGGTGCCAAATATCGGACATGCGACGGCAACAGGCACGACAAACGGGCCAACTCCTCGTGTGCGAGGCCCGCCTGCGGGCAGTTGGTGGGCCGGTCAGTGAGGCCCGGAGAGCAGCGCGTTGAGTTCCGGGAAGGCGATGCCTTCGGCGAGGCAGTCGTAGCCGCCGGTGCCGAAGAGGTCCTGTGCGGCGCGGCGTGCAGCAGCGTAGGCGGCCTGCGCCACGCCCGATCCGAGTGACGCGAGCCACGCCGAGGGCACCGAGCTCGGCCACCCTCGGGGCGCCGGGGCCGGCCATGGCGTTCAGCGGTACGGAGAATTCCCTGGCCAGTGCCTCGATGGTGGCGGTGTCGGTGACGCCGGGGACGAAGATGCCGTCCGCGCCCGCCTCAACGTACAAATGCCCCCCGGGCCAGGGTTTCCTTCAGCCGCGTGTCAGGGTCGCCGAGCCCGAGCTGGAAGGTGTCGATACGGGCGTTGAGGAACAGGTCCGCGCCTGCCCGGTCGGCACTCTGCCGGGCCGCGGCCAGGCGCGCCGCGAGTTCTTCCGCGGGCCGGGTGCCGTCCTCGATGTTGACGCCGACGGCGCCCGCGGGCCGGGTGCCGTCCTCGATGTTGACGCCGACGGCGCCCGCCGCAAGCACCCCGGCGACAGTCTCGGCGACGTCGGCGGCGTCCTTCCCGTACCCGCCCTCGATGTCAGCGGTGACCGGCACGGCGGCGACCTCGGCCTCGTAGTTGGAGCCGGACACCATCCGGGTGGCAACGGCCCCGGGAGCCACGGCGTTGACCATGATGCGTTCGTCGGCGAACTCCTGGGCGAGGGTCTTCATCAGGCCGAACTGGGCTGGCTTGGAGACCGTGTAGCCGTAGGAGTGGCCGCCGGGAACCTGCCCCCACTGCGAGGTGCCCGGCGCCGCCCCCGGCCCGGATCGGCCGGCATGAGCGGATCCATCCCGGGTTTTCACCATTTTTCAGAATTACGCGATGGTGTTCGGGGATCCTGTCGAGGTACCTCTGAAAGACACTGTAAGGAGACCCCCAGTGCGCCGCCCGACCCGGAAAGCCTTCGCCGCCCTCATCGCCACAGCCGGCCTCGCCCTCTCCCTCCTCACCCCCACACCCGCCTCGGCCGCCACCACCACCAGCCGCTTCGCGAACTACCGCTACGGTGACTGCCTGCGCGAGACCTCCGAAACCGGCCTCAAGGGCGACCGCTGCACCACCGGACGCGGCAGCCTCCTGTGGCAGTGGAACGGCCGCCTCAACACCAGCACCACTCTCAAGAACAACTTCTGGGGCCGCTGCCTCGACAGCAATAACGGGGCGACGTCTACCCCCTGCGCTGTAACGGTGGCTCATACCAGAAGTGGCGCACCGTCCAGCCCGCCGCCCGGAGCGCCATCATGCTCCAAAGCGTCGGCACGGGCCGCTGCCTCTACCAGCAGGACAACGGCTACTACCGCACTGCCCGCTGCGACCGAGGCGCCCAGAACCAGCGCTTCACCATCGGCTGAACGGATCTCTCGACCGCTTCAAGATGCCGCCGGGCGAGCAGCTCTCCTTTTCCGCGAGGCCGGAAGGCGGTCCGTTGGCCTCGGAGGGGATGACCCTCAACGGAGTGTTCTTCCCGTCGCAGATCAGATTACCTCGCCTGACCGAACACACCGTTGAAGCCCGAGCCTTGCGCGGGCACCGGCCCGGCTGAAGCGCCGCGCCGCGTGCCCGCGAGGCCGTTGCGCAGGGACCGCGCGGACCGCAGGACGGTGCCCTTGGCATGGCCGCGCCGAGGCGACCGGCGGCATGGCTTTGTCCATGAGAACGTGCTCTGGTCCACTTCGTGTGGTCGCGTACACAGAGCGGCTGTTGATACTTGCCCCGTGGCGTTTGAATGGGTGTAGGTGGTCAGCGCGCGCATTGCCGGCCGGCCAGGCGTGGATCTGGCTCCCCTCATCAGGTCACTGGTAATCGTTCATCTAACGAGTTCGTGCGCGGTTAGCGGTGAGACGTCGAACTTGGATCGTGGATCATGGTCGTGTGGTGGGGAACGTGACGGCCACAGCGATCATCAGCGACCGGAGGATCACAGGCCTGTCGGCCGCTGTGATTGCTGAACTCGTTGCCGACGTCGGTCCGTTGTGGCATCAACAACACCGGGCCAGACTTGCGTCCCGGCCGCGGAAGCGGGCGGTGGGCGCCGGTGCGAAGCACCGCATGGTCGTCGTCGACCGGCTCCTGGCCACGCTTGTACACCTTCGCCACGGGGTTACGCATGACGTGCTGGCCTGCTGGTTCGGCGTGGAGCGCTCGACTGTCACCCGGGCAATCAGCGAGGTACGGCGGTCGTGCTGCCCCTGCTCGCCGAGCGTGGGTGCACCATCAGCTCCGACGTGCGGCTGCGAAGCCTGGCCGAGGTCATCGCCCATCTCGGTGCGACCGGGAAGACCGGCATCATCGACGGCACCGAGATCCGGGTCCGCCGCCCGGCCGTCGGCCGCAAGGCCCGGGACAAGTTCATCTCCGGCAAGAACAAGCAGAACGCAGTGAAAGCGATGGTCTTCGCGGACGGGGACGGACGGCTGCTGTTCTGCAGCCCGACCAGACCCGGAAGCTGCGCGGACATCACCCACGCCCGTGAGTTAGGGCTGGTCAAGCTCCTGGCCGACGGTCCAGCGGTCGAGATACTCGCCGGCGCCGGCTACCAGGGACTCGGAGCACAGACCAGCGGACGCGTCGTGACGCCCCCGCACCGCAAGTTCAAGAAGGATGCCCCTGACTGGTACGAGAAGATGCACGAGCGCCAGCGCAAGGCCCGCTCCTCTCGCCGCATCCGGGTCGAGCACGGCATCGCCCATCTGAAGAACTGGCGGGCACTGTCCCGCCACCTCGGCCGCCGTGAACACATGGACACCACCGCCCGAGCCGTCGCCGGTCTGCTGTCCCAGCAGCAGACCGCAGACCAGATCCCGGCTTGGCAGACGTGAGCACCAAGGCACCCACCGACGCCTTCGACGTCTCACCGCTAACCGTGCACGAACTCGTTAGGCTGACGTGGTGACTGAGGGGCAGGAGCGGGTGCAGCCGTCGGGAGTGTGGGCCACGGCGGTGGGGGTGGCCAGGGTGCGGGCGCTGGAGACCGAGCGGGAGGACCCGCTATTCCGCGATCCGCTGGCACGGGCCTTCGCCACCGTCGGCGGCCTGTGGCCCTCCTCACCGCCGCCCGATGACGAGGCCGCGCGACGCCGTCGGCTGGCCGTGTCGTTCTCCATCGTCATCAGAACAAAGTTCCTCGACGACCTGTTGCAGCAGGCCTCCGCGTCCGGGGTCCGGCAGGTTGTACTGCTGGGCGCCGGCATGGACAGCCGGGCCTTCCGGATGGACTGGCCCGAGGGCACCCGCCTGTTCGAGGTCGACACCGCCTCGCCACTGGACTTCAAGGCTTCGGTGCTGCGCCAGGAGCGGGCCGTCCCGCGCTGCGAGCGGATCACCGTCGCGGTGGATCTGCGTGAGGACTGGCCAGGCGCGCTGGCCGCCGCGGGGCACGACCCGGCGGCGCCGACCGTGTGGATCGCCGAAGGACTGCTGATCTATCTGCCCGAGGCCGCGGTGGAACTGCTGCTGGCCCGGATCAGCGCGCAGTCGGCGGCAGGCAGCCGGATGGGGCTGACATTGGGCTCGCGCGGCGTGCTCGAGCGCTTCGGAGCGGACGCCGCGTCGGGATCGGCGGCGTCCCTGTGGGTTTCGGAGATGCCCGACGACCCGGTGGGCTGGCTGGCCGGGCACGGCTGGGAGGCCGAGAGTCAGACCCTGCGCGAGTGCGCTGCTGCCTACGGCCGCCCGATCGGCACCCCGCCGCAGCGCGAGGAGCGGCCCGGCGGACTGATCTCGGCGGTCCGCCGGTAGAACGCCTCCCGAGTCCCCGGATGATCGATCCAAGGGGCCCGGTGAGGAGAGCCAGCGTCATGCTTGGCCACCTAGGGCGTGTTTCGAAAGTCCCGCCTGCCGGGCGGACGGCGCTACTTTCAAAACACGCCCTAGAACGACCATGAGGCGAAGATCAGCAGCCTCCCTGTATACGCGACCACACTCAGTGGACCAGAGCCCGTTCTCGGGTTCTGGCTCACTTTCCGTGGGGGGCTGACTGAGTGTGATGTCAATGGCTCCCCCCGGCCGTGAGCAAAGCACAGTCGGAGTCACGTGCCCACGGCGTCGCTGCGACACTGATCGCCGTTCTCTTGGTGGCGTCGCAACGGCAGAATATGGAAGTGGACTCTGACCTATACCCTGATCTGGCTGCTGCGGGCAGCCTGGCCGCAGCGCTGGAACAGCTGGCGGCCGAACTCGATGCCGATCTCACAGTGGTACCCGGCGATTGGGGCCCACTCGTTTCGGCGGGCATCGCCTCGTCGGTTCCTGAGCGTAAGCCGCTATCCGTTCACATCGGGGCGGAGAGCCGCTGGTTCGGTGTCTCCGGCTGGAGTCGCGGAGTCGAACTCATCACCGGAGCGACGCCCGACCTGGCGGATGTCGTCAGGGCCGGAGCGGCATGGGGGCAGGGCAGGAGCCTGCGGGAGCTGCGGACGGAGCTGTCGTTTGTCCGCTCCAGCAAGCGCGCCGAAGCTCACGAACGCGGGCCGGCCGCGGTGGTGGACCTGCAGTGGCGCACAATGCAGCAGCAGGCGTCCGAGGAACCGGATTTCACAGGGTTCGGCGAACTCGTGGAAGCGGCTCATGCAGAACCACGGCTGCGACAGCTCTACGTATTCTCCAGCCACTGGACGCTCGGCTTCAGCTCCTGCACGGGATACCCGTTCCGCGATGAGGTGGCCATCGTCCCGTCACACAGTGGCAGCCCATTCTGCGTGAAGAGGCATCCGCTCTCCGATGATGTTCTCGGCGAGGCCGCCACAGCCGAGGACGCCGTCGCCCTGGCGGTACGCCACCTCCCCACCGGTCTCGGTCCGGCCGTCGCGGGAACCGCCGAACGAGATGGATGACGAGCGCGAATCAAGTGACTGACCGTCACCAGTCCCGTGACCAGTTGGCTCCCCATCAGACGGCCGCGGACGGGGAAATCCAACTGGCCACCCCCAACGGTCGGACCTGGGGTTCGCGAGTAGAGCAGGACGCTTGCGGAAGAGGTGAAATCCGGCGCGGCCGAACACTCGCGCTGGGCGGCCTCCATCCGCAGTTTCCACTTGGTGTTCACGGCGTGGGGTCTTCTCCCGCGAGCTCGCCCAGCGTGCTGGTCACGGCACGTCGGTAGGCGTCCTCGATGAACGTGGCCGAGGGCCGGACGTATCTCATGGCCGAGCTGACAGTCCAGTGACCGAGCATCTGCTGGATGGCCACCAGGTCCACCCCTCGTTTCGTAGTCATGCATCGCGCACGCCCGCCGCAGGGCGTGCGTGCTGAACCGGTCGGCGGCCGGACGGCCTTCGAGTTCCATCAGACAACGCAGCCGGTTGCGGGCCGTTCCCTGCTGGAGGTGGCGGCCGCACTCGTCGGCGAACAGTGCGGGCGAGTCGGGGAACTTGCCGCGGACGTCGTCGAGGAACGAACACAGGCCAGGTCCAAGTGGTCGAGCAGGGGAACCCTCGCCAGCACCCGCGCACGAGCCGAAGATCCCGCCAAGGCCGGCTGAGCTCAGGGCGACCACACATACGGCGTCGTCGTGGTGACCGCGTGCAGTCCAAGGCGGGTGAGGATCGGGGCGCTGTCGGCTGAGGCGTCGACGTAGAGGTAAGGGACATCGCGGGCGGCAGCGAGTTGGGCTCGGTGGGCGACCATGGCCCTGTAGATGCCCTGCCCGCGCCATTCCTTGAGCGTTGAGCCGCCCCAGAGGCCGCCGAAGTCGATGCCGTCCTTGAACACCAGCCAGGCGGCGCAGACGACTTCGGTGCGTGCTTCGGCGACGAGGACGACGGTGTTCTCCGGGGCGATCTCGATCCGGGCGGCCAGGTCTCCGGCGAGCCAGCCCCAGTCCTCGCCCCAGACGACGCTCTCCATAGCGGCGATGCGCTGAAGGTCTGATCTGGCGCTGACACGGCGGAGGGTCACACCCTCGGGCAGGACGGGGTCTGCGGCAAGGTCTGCGGACTGCCCGATGAGCACGGTCTCACTGTCCTCGGCGACGAAGCCGGCCGCCGTGAGTCGGTCGGTGAGGTCCGCAGGGAGATCATGGGCACGAGTCTTCCATTCGACCGCTTCACCACGGGCAGCGTAGAAGTCACGCTGCCGCGCGATGAGCTTGTCGAGTTCTGCCCCGCACACACCGAGTTCGCGTGGGCCCGTGACGAAGCCGCGGTGCCACCCGACGACACGGGTCAACGGGCCGTCCTTTTCGATGCGTGCGCTGCCGCCAGGCGGGGTGACACCACGGAGTTGGGTGTCGTACGCGGTGCGGAGTTCGTTGATCAGAGTGTCCTTCACCCGAACACCGTATGGGCCGGGTCAAGTGATTAAACGCCGATCGAAACCGCGCGAACATCAGAACTGCACTCTCTCACTGCAGCTACCTGCCACGCCGGACAGCCGCGCTGCGGGCGACTGGACGGCCCCACGTTCGCATCCACACAGTCCGTCATTTCTTGGTTCTGGCACAGACCTTGGGGAGCCGTCTCGGAGCCCTGCTTTGATGTTCGATTGCGAAGGACTGGCTCGTGTGAGACGGCGTACGCCTTGACGTCTGATACCTGAAAGTGACGCTCTATCAGTTTCCTTTTGGCCGATGCCATAGCCGGATGTGGACAGTGAGTCTTCGCCATCTTCGAACATGCGGGTCGGAGGCTCTGGCGTGGTGCTCGCTCGGGACACTCATGCCGATCCGGGGCGGGAGTCTGCAGTCTTGGTCATCAGTCATGTCATCCGTCATGTCATTGGTCGAGGCTGAGCCGCTCGCGGCGGCGCGGCCCGAACGGCTCATCAGGGCCCAGCGTCATCTCCCGGTGCGGTACGTCTCGCGGCCCATGGCCGGCGACGGCGTCGACGAGGGGCCAGGTCTCCGTTGTATGTAGTGTGCGGAAATGACAAGAAGCGAGGGACTCGCGGACCAGTTGGACTGGTACTGGAGCAAGAACCTGCGGCCACGGCTGGAGGGTCTTTCCGACGAGGAGTACTTCTGGGAGCCGGTGCGCGGCTGCTGGAGCATTCGCCCAGGTGGCACGTCGGCCGCACCGATGTCGGAAGGTTCGGGGGAATGGACGATGGACTTCGCGTCCCCTGCCCCGGTGCCCGCGCCGGTGACCACGATTGCCTGGCGGCTGGCGCACATGATCGTCTCCTGCCTGGGCTATCGGGTCGGATGGTACTTCGGCGGCCAGGACGTCGAGTCCCAGGCATTCGCCTACGCGGGGACCGCTGACGAGGCGCTGAAACAGCTCGATGAGATGTATGGGAGATGGAACGCGGGGGTCCGCGAGCTCTCGGACGCCGACCTGGACAATCCGCCCACGGCGGGTCCCGAGCGGTTTCCCATGGAGAACAGGGTCCTGCACGTCAACAGGGAGCTGATCCACCACGGCGCCGAGATTTCTCTGCTGCGCGACCTCTACCGCTGGCAGGACGGAGCCGTACCAGGCCGAATATGACTGATCATCTGTGAGCGTGAGAGCTCGAGGTTCGAGAGGACCAGGAGAGCTCGCAGGAGGTCGGTGGCGCGAGCGGGGGCGGTGCGGAGTTCGGTGCGGATGCGCCAGGTCTTCAGGTGCGCGAAGCCGTGTTCGACGGGAGCTCGTTCGCGACCTCATTGATCTCCGTCATCCCGCGAGCCTGCGAACCCGTACGACCGCGCGACCTGGAAACGAACAGGCCGACCTTGCCCGCCGCCTGACGATCAAGAGCGCAGACTGCCGCCGACGATCTACCCGAGCATGCTCACAGACGATCACGCCACCCCGATGACCAGCGACTTCAAGATGGCGGGGCTTCAGTCATGTGCGGAGGGTACGAGGTGAGCCCCTATGTCGAGCCACCGGGTGTCGGCGGCGGCTGAATCCTGACCCGGTTTGGGCGGTCGAACTTTGACCCACCGGGTCTGGTTGCTGGTGTTCAGTCGGTGTCGTGTGTGGCGGTGGGGACGCGTCCGAGCTGGCGTCCGCGCATGCGGTAGGAATCGCCTTTGAGGGAGTGGACCTCGGCGTGGTGGACGAGGCGGTCGATCATGGCGGCTGCCACGGTCTCGTCGCCGAAGACCTCTCCCCAGCGTCCGAAGGGTTTGTTGCTCGTGACGATCACGCTCGCTCGTTCGTATCTGTTCGATATCAGCTGGAAGAACAGATTCGCGGCCTCGGCTTCGAAGGGGATGTAGCCGACCTCGTCGATGACGATCAGCGGGTAGCGGCTGAGTTTGGTGAGCTCGGCCTGGAGGTGTCCGGCGTGATGGGCGGCGGCCAGGCGGTCGACCCATTCGGCGGCGGTGGCGAATGCGACGCGGTGGCCGGCCTGGCAGGCGCGGACCGCCAGTCCGATCGCCAGGTGTGTCTTCCCGGTTCCCGGCGGTCCCAGGAAAACGGTGTTCTCCTTCGCGGCGATGAAGTCCAACGTGCCCAGATGTGCGAGCTGTTGGCGAGTTATGCCGCGCAGATGGGTGACGTCGAGTTCCTCGATCGTTTTCATCGCGGGGAAGCGGGCAGACCGGATGCGGGCCTCGCCCCCGTGGGACTCGCGGGCGGAGACCTCCCGCTGGAGGCAGGCGACCAGGAACTCGGTGTGTGTCCAGGTCTCCTTCAAGGCCCGTTCGGCCAGGCGCTCGGCGGCGTCCAGCAGCGCGGGGGCTTTCATCGCCCGGGTCAGGAAGGTCAGGTCGGCTGCGGTCTGGCGGCCGGTTTGGGGCTTGTCGGGGCTGGCCTTGGTGGTGGTGGGCGGCATCAGGATGCCTCCGGCTCGTCGTGTCCGCCGCCGCCCTCGATGAGGGTGAACATGCGGTCGTAGGAGTCGAGTTGTCGTTGTTCGACCTCGACGAGGTCAGCCGCGGTGGCGGCGCCTGCCTGGCGGGCAGCCAGGGCCCGGGAGGCTTGGTGGTGGCGGTAGTTGCCCCGCAGGAGGGCCGCGGCTCGGGCATGGACGGGATCGGTGATCGTCTGCTGTTTGGCCCAGCAGCGCGAGTGGCGGGCGACTTCCGCTCCGCCGGGGGTGAGGGTGACGATGACCTCGTCGGTGTCGGTGCGGACCTGGACTTTCTTGCTTTCGCTACGTCGAGGTCGAGTACAACCGCAGCCGGCTCCGTCGGCACCCTGACTACGGGTACGTCACCCCGCTCGAAACGAGAGCCTTGCTCAGACAGAACCTCGCCCCGGCAGCGTAGACACCCGCTGTCCAGCTCGCGGGGGGAACTTCAGTCAGGTCCTGGGCGCCGCCCTGGCACTTCCGGCCCTACGACGCCAACACCCGAGTGGTCGCTGTCTTGTGCGCGTGAACCCATCGCACCCTGGGATGCGATGGGCTCACGCGCACAAGGCTCTGCCTTCCCGGGGACATCACTGCTCCGGCGCAGTCTCCTGACGCTGGGTAGCCTGGAGGCTGCCGAGCAGGGAGAGCGCCTGGGCGCCGGGGCTTCCCGGTGCGGCGTGGTAGATCACCAACTGCTGGCCCGGCGCGCCGCGGACGTCGAAGGTCTGGTAAGTGAGATCGAGGTGACCGACGTCGGGGTGGAGGAGCTCCTTGTCGGCACGGGTCTTGCCGTGGACGGTGTGCGAGGACCACAGGGCGGCGAACTCCTCGCTCTCCTCGGTCAGAGATTCGACGAGGTCGTGCAGGCGCCGGTAGTGCGGGTCCAGACCCGTGGCGTGGCGCAGTCCGGCCACGACCGCCTCCGCCGCCCGGCCCCACTGGGTGAAGAAGCTCCGGGCGGCCGGATCGAGGAAGGTCATGCGGGCCATGTTGTCCATGTCCTCGAACGGCGAGAACAGGGCGTCGGCCAGCGCGTTCGACGCCAGGAAGTCGTTGGCAGGGTTCAGGACGAACGCAGCGGCGGTCGAGTATCCGTCCAGCAACTGGCGCAGCGCAGGACTCACACTCTCTCGCGGCTGCGGCCGCTCGCCGTCCGGCGCGGTGCCCGCCAGCCGGAACAGGTGCTCCCGCGCTTGGTCGTCCATCCGCAGCGCGCTGCGGATCGCCTCAAGGATCTGCGGCGAAGGGCTGCGCTCACGCCCCTGCTCCAGACGGGCGTAGTAGTCGCTGTTCATGCCGGCCAGCACCGCGACCTCCTCCCGCCGCAGCCCCGCCACCCGGCGCGCACCGTAGGAGGCGAGCCCGACATCGTCGGGTCGCAGGCGGGCGCGGTGAGCGCGCAGGAAATGTCCGAGATCGTTGCTGGTCACCCCTTCAGGCTAAGCCACACCTCACGCCGCGTGCCTGGGTGCACCGTACCCAGGCACGACTCGCCCTGGCTCCCTTCCTCCAGCCCGTCCAGGCTGGCGATCAACGCCGCGAACGACAAGGAGCACCTGGTGAGCAACCGGTCGAGCCCGCCGAACGCAGCCGCCGGGCGGGGGGCCGGTGACGTGGACGTGGTCGGGATGTGGGTGACCGCGGACGGGCACATCCGCCAGGAACTACTGCCCGACGGCCGCTACGACGAGGCCCGCGGCACCCGTCCCAGTGCTTACACCGGCCGCTACACCGTCACCGGCAACCACCTCGACTACGTCGACGACACCGGCTTCACCGCCACCGGCGACATCCGCGACGGCGTGCTCTTCCACGAGCACCTCGTCCTCTACAGGGAGCAGCAGGCATGACACCCCCGTCCAAAACGGTCCTGATCACCGGCGTCAGCAGCGGCCTCGGCCGCGCTTTCGCCACCACTGCCCTGGACGCCGGCCACACCGTCGTCGGCACCGTCCGCAAGGATGCCGACGCGACTGCCTTCACCGCCCTGCACCAGGAGCGTGCCCACGCCCGCATCCTGGACGTGACCGACGACGACGCCGTCATCACCACCATCGCCGAGACCGAGAAGACCGTTGGGTCCATCGACGTGCTGATCGCGAACGCCGGCTACGGCCTGGAAGGGACCTTCGAGGAAACGCCTCTGGCCGACCTGCGCGCCCAGTTCGACGTCAACGTCTTCGGCGCGGCGGCAACCGTCCAGGCCGTCCTACCGTTCATGCGCGCACGGCGCCGCGGGCACGTCCTGGCCGTCACCTCCATGGGCGGGCTTGCCTCCTTCCCCGGCGTCTCCGGCTATTGCGGCAGCAAGTACGCGCTGGAAGGCATCCTCGAAGCCATCGGTAAGGAAGTCGCCGGCTTCGGCATTCACGTCACCGCCATCGAGCCGGGCTCCTTCCGCACCGACTGGGCGGGCCGCTCCATGGTCCGTGCACCACGATCCATCCCCGACTACGACGACTTGTTCGAACCCATCCGCGCCGCCCGCCAGGCCGCCAGCGGCAACCAGCTCGGCAACCCCACCAAGGCAGCCACCGCCCTCCTGCGCATCCTCGACACACCCAACCCGCCGGCCCACCTCGTCCTCGGATCCGACGCCCTGCGCCTGGTCCGTGCCGGACGCGCGGCGGTCGAGAGCGACCTCGACACCTGGGAAGACCTCACCCTGTCCACCGACCACACCCCCGCCGACGAGGCTTCGTAGGTCACCCGCACACCCCAGGTCCCGGCATTCGAGACGACGCGCAGGAGGAAGACGGGCAGGCCGCGGCGGCGGTGCCGTCGGCCTCTCCCGTACCGGGCGGCGCGGCCGGGCTGTAGGCGCGTGAAGACGCCCCTTGGTAGCTCGGAGGTGCGAACCGAACCGAGCAGTTCCCGGAGGCCCTGTTGTCGCAGTTCTACGTGTCCGCGCCCGCATTGTTCAACTCGGCTGCTCCATCGTGAGATTGTCTCGCGCACGTGTACGGAAACACGGCTAATGCCGCATCACACAACGTTCGCCCTGTCTATGTCTGAGGGTGTCAGCTCGTGCTGAGTGGTTCGGTTTCCTCAGTGTCGAGCTGATGATCGGCCCAGATATAGCTTTCGGGAAGCAGATCGGAGATGGACACGGTCCGGAGCCGTTCGCCGGCCCCGACGATGACCTTCAGGGCCGGGAAGTAGTCGAGAAGGACCTGGCGGCACCGTCCACACGGGGGAACGACTCCCCGGTCGCCGTCGCCCACGGCGACGATCGTGTCCAGCTCGTAGGCGCCTTGGGCAGCGGCTGTGCCGAGGAGAACCAGCTCGGCGCAGGGGCCGCCCGTGAAGTGGTAGACGTTCGCTGCTGTGATGATCCGGCCGTCCTGGGCACGGGCTGCGGCCGCCATGGTGTGGTTGTTGCCCCGGCAGCGAGTGCGTGCGACGTGGGCTGCGGCCTGGATGAGTTCGTGGTCGACGTGGCGGGTCTGCGTGGTCATCTTCTCTGCCTTCATGAGGTGTCAGGCGACGTTGACCCGCTTGACGATGGTGCGCAAGCGAATATCGGCGGTGTGCCTGTTCCGCCAGAGCTGCCGATCATGCCGCCCTGTTCTTTGTAGCCGGCGTGGTCGGTGCCGTCGAGGGTGAAGTAGCGCAGGGCGGTGAACTGGGCCTCGATGCGGTTGAGCCAAGAACCGTTGGTCCGGGTGTAGGCCATCTAGACGTTGTTCGCCGCAGCCCAGTCGCCGACGCGCTGGCACCTTCTTCGTGGTCAGGTGCGGGGAGAAGTTGTCACTGCCGATCGCGATCCGCACGGTCGTCGCAGTTCAGAGCCGGTTCACGAGCTCTTGCGGTCGGTAAAGTCGACGAACTCCACAACCTCAACACCGCCACACGCGCAGGCGCAGGCGCCGAAGCCTCCGATACCCTCAAGTCCTTCTCCGAACGCACCCCGGCCGCCTTCGTCTCGCCGGAATCAGCCCGGACCGCACCGGACTGCTCTCCGGCGCGCGCGGAGAACAGATCGCCTGCAGGTTCGGCATGGTCCGCACCAGCCCACGCAGCGGTGACGCTCCGTGGTGCAGAGGCGGTTCAGAACCCGCCCCCGGCCCGGCCGCCGCGTCGCCGCGTCGCCGCCAGTAATGTCCCGTCGTATGGACAACGTTGAACTGGGCGATGCCGTAACGGACTTCGCAGATCTCGTCGGTCACGTCGAGGAGACCGGCGAGCGGGTGTGTGTCGTCGACGGCGGCGAGCCGACGAGTGTGCTCCTCCCCGCGGCGGAACTCGCCGAGCTGGAACACTTTGCCCAACGGGCCCACGACGGAGCGCGACACCGGCCCAGATCCGGATCGGGGCAGGGGCACCCGTTCGGCCCCGACCCGCAGGGCCCGTACATCCGGTACGTGCACGCTGACGGGGGGCGGATGACCTTCGTGCGGGACCGGGTGGTCGTGGCGGAGCTGAGGTCCGTGGCGGAGCTCGCCTGGCTGGAGGACAGGGCGCGCACGGCCCGCCAGGGCTACATGCCCCCGAAGCAGGCGGCCGCGTTCGAGGAGTTCCTCGCCCGCCAGGGCCCGGTGGGCGACGGCGTGGCGTGGATCGCCGGCAGTTGGCGGTGCCAAGAGCCCTTCACGGAACTCGTGTTCATCAAGGGGCTGACCGCCGAGGACGTCGCCCTCGCCTACGGGGCCGACGCGCAGGACATCGCCGACGGGCTGCTGCTCCACCAGGTCGAGGAGCGGGACGCACGGGAGGGCACCGACGACCTCACCCGCGTGCTGGCCTTCGGGGAGGAGAACGGCTGGACGTGGCTGGGCTACCACGACTTCGACCATGCCTTCTCGCGCTCCCTCGACCCGCCTCCCGAGCAGCAGATCACGCTCGGCGCGACCATGGCCAAGGCCGTTTACGCCTTCAGCTACTTCGAGGACGGGGTGTACCAGAACCCCTTCCCGATCGAGGACGGCGCCGAAGACCGGCGGGACATGTACGAGCTCATCTGGTACGCCCCGGGGGAGGCGCCGTTCGCCCCGGAAGCGCCACTGTCCTTCCTCAACCTGCACCTCCGCATCGCGGAGAAGGCAGGCAACTGGACGGACAACATCGCGCTGTTCCTCGAAGGACTGGAACGGGCCTTCGGCCTCGCCCTGCCCCGGAACGCAGTCACCTCCGGTAACGTACTCTGCGCCCGTCCGGCCCGCCGCTGAAACGGGGGCGCGAGGGCGCACTGCCGGGCCCGCCGGGACGCCTCACCACGAACCGTCAGATGACGATGCGCTGGTCTGGTGAGGTGCCACGTTGATTGAGAACGCTGCCCCTCATTGTTCTCGGCCGACATGGTTTTCGCGGAATCGTGCCGCCGGACAGGACAGCTGACTCAGCCGTTCTTCTCTTCGGCGAAGCTGCCCATGGTCTCCCTCGGACGGCGCCGGGGCTCCCCTCGGGCGTTCTACAGAACAGCAGGGCTGTCCGCGCTTGAGGATCACACGGGCCGCGCCCCGGCCGGCCACTCCCCGGTGTGGACGAAACGCTCGATGTCGGCTTCGTACGGTGCGGGGTCAAGCCCCCGCGCATGAACCCAGGACGGGTTGAGGTGGGTGTTCAGGTACGGGCCGGCGGTATCGCCGATGAGGGTGACGATGCTGCCCCGTACCCCCGCTTCACGCATCCGTGCCACCAGGTGGCACGTTCCCCAGAAGTTGGTGCCGGTCGCCGGTCCGGCTTCGATCCCGGCAGCCGTACGGAGCCACCGCAGGGCCGCAATGGACGCCGCGTCCGGTACCGGAATCATCAGGTCGATCACCGTCGGCAGGAATCCGGGTTCGGTTCGTGGACGGCCGATGCCGGGTATCCGCGAGGGCATCCCCGTGGTGTAGTCGCCACACCCGCTCACCCACGCCGGAAAGTAGGCGGAGTTCTCCGGATCAACCACGGCCAGCCGAGTCGGATGGCCGTGTCGCCGCAGGTGGCGTCCGACCGCCGCAGAGGTCGCTCCTGTTCCGGCACCGGTGACGATCCACTGCGGAATCGGGTGCTGCTCCCGGCTCAACTGAACAAAGATCTCGTCGGCGACCGTTGGCTCACCACACACGGCCATCGCCCGCTCCGCGTCTGTGAAGTGGTCAAGGAAGTGGCCGCCGAACTGCTCGGCCAACGCTCTCGCCTCCTCTTGCGCCGCGGCCGGCGGCTGCTCCGCAATCTGCCACCGCCCGCCCTCTCCTGAAATTCTGGCCAGGACTTCAGGAGGGGTCCTGGCCGGCACGACGGCTGTGAAGTCCAGGCTCAGCAGGCTCGCGAAGTGGGCTCCGGCGATGGCAACCGGTCCGCTCGTAGCCGCGATCACCGGCGTATCAGCCTTGATGGCGCCGCTGGCGATCGCCTCGCAGAACATGGCCCGCACCAGGCGGTACTTCATGCTGCCGGTGGGGTGCGCGGACTCATCCTTGAGGTAGACCTGGATGTCCCGGATCGCGGCAAGCGGAAGCCGACGCAGAGGCGTCGGCGCCACCTGCGGGCCGTCTGCCCCTACCCGTCGGATCGCTGCGGCGGCCCACGCGTTGGAGTGCTCCTCAGTCATGACCAGACACTACTGGCACCATCTCGAACGCGATCCCAGTCGCTGCCTGAGCACACCGCGGTGAGAACCCGCCAACACCGATGAGACCGGGCCGTTCGGGTCTGGGCCTGTGGCGGACTTCGCGCCGACGGCGACGGCGGCCACGAAGGCCAGCGCGGGCATGGCGAGGGTGATGTGGCGGTGCCAGGATGTCCAGTGGCGAACCTGGCCGTGGTCCAGGCCGGCCTGACCCCTTGCGGCTTGGAAGCACTCTGCGGTGCACCACGGTGATCCCTTCTGGGACACGGTCAGGACGGCGTCCTCGCCGTACTCGCGGTAGCCGTTGTCGCCGCGGCCGGGCACCAGCAGGCCCTGAGCCTCGTAGTACCGCAGTTGGTGCGGATTGACCCCGGTCTGCCGACTCAACTCCCCGATCAGAACGCGCATTCCCCCTTGACCTTCATACCGGTGTGAACGTTGACGATTGTGCCGGCGATCAGAGAAGGAGCACATGATGCACACCGGCTCACCTGTCACCGTTCTGGGCCTTGGGCTGATGGGCGGCGCCCTCGCCAGGGCGTTCCTGCGCACGGGACACCCGACGACCGTGTGGAACCGCACACCGTCCAAGGCCGACGACCTCGTGGCTCGGGGCGCGACGCGCGCGGGTCCCCCGGGGTCGCGATAGCGGCCGCCCCGCTCGTGGTGGTCTGCGTATCGGACTACGACGCCGTGGTGGAAATCCTCGACGGGCTGCTCGACGATCGGGTCGTGGTGAACCTGACCTCGGGCACGCCCTCGCGCGCCAGGAAGCTCGCCGAGGAGGTGGTGCGCCGCGGCGGCGGTTACCTCGACGGCGGGGTCATGGCCGTCCCGGAGGCGGTCGGCACGGCTGACGCGGTGCTCGCCTACAGCGGGCCGCGACCGGTGTACGAAGCCCAGGAGTCCTGCCTGGGCAGTCTCGGTACGGGCCTCTACCTCGGTGATGACCCCGGACTGTCGGCCACACACGAGATGGCCACGCTTGTCCTCATGTGGAGCATGCTCGACGGCTTCCTCAACGGAACCGCGATCCTCGGCTCGGCCGGTGTGTCCGCCACGGCGTACCTCCCCGTCGCACGAACCGCGATCGACATGGTGACAGGCTGGCTTCCGAGCTACGCGCGGCAGGCCGACGACGGCGTCTACCCGGCCGACGACGGCACCGTGGACACCCATCTGACGGCGATGACACAGGTGGTCGAGGAGAGCGAGGTACTCGGCCTCAACTCCGAACTGCCAAGGCTCTTCATGGCCCTGGCGGAGCTAGCGGCAGCCGCCGGCCACGGCAGCAGCGGATACGTGGCGCTGGTGGAACAGTTCCGCAAGCAATGAGTCTCGCGCAGCGGCCGGGTCCTGACCCGGGTCAGCCCTGCACTGTCGGCTTGCTGCCCGTACACGCCGAGCTCCTTCACCTGCGCGCCAGGTCCGTGCGCCGTCATGGTGCGCTGCCCGGCGGCTGTGATCCCCGCGCCCGCACCGACCGGGTGCGCAAGCACCTGGCCGACCGTCAACAGGTGCACGGCGAACCGGGGAACGTTGATCAAAATCGCTTGATGAGGTGGCTGGTCGGCGTCGGCTGCGTGTGGCCGGGCGTGGTTGTCATGGTGCAGCCTCACCTCAGAGCCGCGCGGCGTTCGGTCACTGGGTCTCTGACGCAGTCCGTGCGCCAGGAAGCTGCAGAGAGCAGGCCGTCGCGATGCTGGCGGCCACCTGAGCAGGCTGTGTGTCAGCCGATGGGGCAGCGCTGAGTGTCGGGCACCGGCGGCATCCAGTGCACCGCGTTCCGGCGGAAGGAAGCGTTGACCGGCGTGAGGTCCGCGCCGCTGGCATCGTCGAGGGCCGGAACGTTGATGCCGATCTCGGGGACATCGCAGTCGACCGCCGCGACTCGGCTCCCGCAGGTGGGGCAGAAGCCGCGCTTGGCCTTGCCCGGGAACGTTTCGAACCAGGTCGGCTCACCGCCCTCGCCCGTCCACGTGACCCGCTCGAAGCCGGCCCACCACATCGCCGGGGCCCCACCGAGCATCTGGCAATGGTCGCAGTGGCATGTGTGCGGGTAGACCGCCGGGCCCGTGGCGGTGAAACGGATCCGGCCGCACAGGCATCCGCCAGTACGCTCTTCGGTTGCCTCAGCGGGGGAAGCGTTCATCAGGTGGTCTCCACTGCTGTGAGGTCGAGTTGAGCACACCAGTCTGGCATCCCCTGCTCGCCACAGCGGGTAGCAAATCACCCCTCCCATCGGCAGGCTCTTGATCTCCTCGACGCGACCGGGGACTTCGGACATGCCGTGCGGTTCGTGGCCCATTTGTCCGCCGATCCACAGGCTGCCGAGGACCTCGCGCAGGACACGTTTCTGCGCGCGCTACGCACACTCCACCGCTTCGAGGGGCGCTCCTCGGCCCGTACCTGGCTTCTCGCCATCGCCCGCCGCGCCGTCATCGACGACTTCCGCAGGGCCGCCGCGCGCCCTCTGCTCGCCGACACCCATGACTGGCGTACGACCGTGGAACGCGCCCAGCCGACCGGACTGCCCGGCTTCGAGGAAGGCGTGGCGCTCCAGGAACTCCTGGCCGCTCTCCCCTACGACCGCCGGCAGGCTTTCGTCCTCACCCAGTTGCTCGGACTCTCCTACGCGGAGGCCGTCGTGCGGGCTGCCTGACGCACGCTGCAGGGTGAGGGCCCCTGGCCGCCATGGCAGCGCGTTGTAGTCCCCACCCGCGTTCGGAGACTTGCCCTGGTAGAGGAGCTGCAGGTTGCAGGGGTCGATGGTCATGGTCTGGTCGGGGTTGTCGCGGACCAGGTCACCGTGGCTGATGTCGTTGGTCCAGTTGGCACCACTGTTGGCCCTGCCCGCGAAGGGATTGCTCTCGCTGGCGGCCTGCGGGGTCCACGAGCCGTTGAGGCTGGAGGCCGTGAAGGAGCGGAAGTAGCGCCCGTTCGCGCCCATCGCCTCGACGATCATGAGGTACTGGTTCTGCCCCTGGACCTTGTAGACCTGCACGGCCTCGAAGAGGTTGGCCTTCGTGTCGCTCATGATTGTCGTGTACGAGGAGCCGAAGTTGCCCGGGAAGTTCCCGATCGGCATGCTCGCCCGGTAGATCTTGCCGTTGTCACCGGCGAAGAACAGGTACATGTTCTGACCATCGGCGATCAGGGTCTGGTCGATCGGGCCGGTGTCGGAACCGGAGATGGTCCCGGTGAACAGCGGCTGCGGAGAGGACCAGCCGTTCGCGTTGGTCGGATCGCTCGACGTGCGGTACACGAAGGCCGCCGAACCCCACTGGTAGGCCAGCACCCAGATGTTCTTGGGCGCGAAGTAGAACAGTGTGGGCGCCACCGCGGCCTGGCTCATCGTGTTCTGGCCGGCCGACGCCATGTCCGACCAGTTCGTGAAGGGGCTGAACACCATCGAGCCGTACGACGACCCCGACGAGGTCGACCCGTAGACCAGGCGCTTGCCGTTGTGCGTCACCGTGGTGAAGTCCTTCAGCGCGACCCAGCCGCTCTTCGGCTGCGCCAGGACACCCGTCGAGGACCAGCGGTACGTCGACGGAAGAGAACATGTGCCGTCCGTCGGCGGCGTCCCGGTCAGGCCGGTCCACTTCTGATTGCTGCCACCATTGCACGTGCCCAGCTGCACTGCCGTGCCGTTGGCCGTACCGGCGCCCGCGGCCTCCAGGCACAGCCCGGACTCCACACCACGGACCGTGCCGTCGGAGTTCGCCCGCCACTGCTGGTTCGCACCGCCGGAACAGCTCCAGATCTGCAGCCGGCTACCAGCTGTGGTGGCGTGCCCCGGAACATCCAGGCACTTGTTTCCGTATACGGTCAGCTGGTCGGCGTCCGTCAGCGTCCACTGCTGGTTCGTTCCGTTCCAGCAGTCGTATAACTGCAGGTACGTGCCGTCGGCCTGGACGGCGCCCGGCACGTCGAGACACCGGCCCGATCCGGCACCGCGCAACGCGCCACTGGCAGCCGCCTGGGCCGGGGCGGCGACGAGCATGGCCGCCAACGCGGCCAGGGCCGCAACCACGGCGGCGAGTGCCGCGGACGAATGTCTGCGGCTGAAACTTCTCCTGTGCATGGGGACTTCCTCAAGCTTGAGACGGTTCCGGCTGACCTCGTCGAGGCTGCCCGGACTGTCGGGCGGTGCGGGACGTGGCGCCGGCGGGTGAGCGCGGCGGCATAGCGGCCTTCCGAAGTGGGCCACAGCCCAAGATTGGCAGGATCATGACATTTCAGTAGGTGCGACTCCTCGCGTCTCAGCATTCATGCGGCACGACCCGGAGTCACCCAACCGCGCGAGCGGCGGACTCGACATGTTCGAAATGCCGACCAAGGATCGAAGTGTCGGTCAACCTGAATGATAGGGAGCCCAACAACGGCGTCAATACCTTTCGCACGTATCGCCAGCGATACCGAAACATTTTCAGGAACGCCACCGCCAAACCCCTCTTCCGACCTGCCGGAAGCCACCTACCTCTCACCTCGCCAAGCCGAGACAGCGACCGGGAAGAACTCCAGAGGTGCGCGATACAGCTCATCGACCCAGCGGTTCGCACGAAGACGGGGCACCACTCCCCGACCTAACGAAGTTCGAAAGTTTCGAACCCTCGACAGAAACTTCTGCGTCGTGAGTATTGACGCTGCTTCGTCACTACCTCAATCATTCCTGTCTGAGAAGCCGACCACAGCTCGATACGCCGAACGACACCAGCCTTGGGCCGCCCGTGCCCCGCGGCAGTTCCACGCATGACTGCTACAGATCCCCCATCTCTGCACCTGCGCCGCCCAGTTCCGTTCCGTTCCGCTCCGGTGAGGTTCGCACCAGCGCATCCTGCTTCTTCCTGCAGTTGGAGAGGCGCAGGAGGCCGCATGGCGGCCCCCGGCTGAGCCGCGATGGAGTAACCGTGCCTGCGTCGAAGATCGTCCCGTCCCATGACCGCGATTCCGGTGAATCTGCGCTGCCGGGAACCGGCCCGCCCCCTCCGTCCATCCGGCGAACGGGGCGGATAACCCGATCCCCCGCATTTCGGTCCTTTCGCAATAGCCATCTTGGAGGCACAGCCATGGGCTCGTATCCCCTTCCCAGACCCGCTGCACGCCGGAAGGTTCGCGGCCTGCTGCCTACGCTGGTCGTCGGCGTCCTTGCAGCGGTGACCGCGCTCGTCGCGCCGCCGACCGCGCACGCCGCCGAGAGCACGCTCGGCGCCGCATCGGCGCAGAGCGGCCGCTACTTCGGCACCGCAATCGCCTCGGGCAGGCTGAGCGACTCGACGTACACGACGATCGCAAGCCGTGAGTTCAACATGGTGACGGCCGAGAACGAGATGAAGATCGACGCCACCGAACCGCAGCGGGGCCAGTTCAACTTCACCTCCGCCGACCGCGTCTACAACTGGGCGGCGCAGAACGGCAAGCAGGTGCGCGGCCACACCCTGGCCTGGCACTCCCAGCAGCCCGGCTGGATGCAGAGCCTCAGCGGCAGCACACTGCGCCAGGCAATGACCGACCACATCAACGGTGTCATGGGGCACTACAAGGGCAAGATCGCCCAGTGGGACGTGGTGAACGAGGCCTTCGCCGACGGCAGTTCGGGGGCCCGGCGCGACTCCAATCTGCAGCGGAGCGGCAACGACTGGATCGAGGTCGCCTTCCGCGCCGCGCGTGCCGCGGACCCTGCGGCCAAGCTCTGCTACAACGACTACAACGTCGAGGACTGGACCTGGGCCAAGACCCAGGCCATGTACTCCATGGTCCGGGACTTCAAGCAGCGCGGCGTGCCGATCGACTGCGTCGGCTTCCAGTCGCACTTCAACAGCGGCAGCCCCTACAACAGCAACTTCCGCACCACCCTGCAGAACTTCGCCGCCCTGGGCGTCGACGTGGCCATCACCGAACTCGACATCCAGGGCGCCCCGGCCTCGACCTACGCCAATGTGACCAAGGACTGCCTGGCGGTCCCGCGCTGCCTCGGCATCACGGTCTGGGGCGTACGCGACACCGACTCCTGGCGATCTGAGCAGACGCCGCTGCTGTTCAGCGGCGACGGCAGCAAGAAGCCCGCTTACACCGCCGTCCTCGACGCGCTCAACGGCGGCACCACCACCACTCCCCCTGTCGATTCCGGACAGATCAAGGGCACCGGTTCGGGCCGCTGCCTGGACGTGCCGAACGCCGGCACCACCGACGGCACCCAGCTCCAGCTGTGGGACTGTCACAGCAACTCCAACCAGCAGTGGGCTTACACCGAAGCAGGCGAGCTCAGGGTCTACGGCGACAAATGCCTGGACGTCGCCGGCACCGGCAACGGCGCCAAGGTCCAGATCTACAGCTGCTGGGGCGGCGACAACCAGAAATGGCGCCTCAACTCCGACGGATCCATCGTCGGAGTCCAGTCCGGCCTCTGCCTCGACGCCGCCGGCACCGCCAACGGAACCCCCATCCAGATCTACTCCTGCTCGAATGGCAGTAACCAGCGCTGGACCCGCACCTGAGGGGACCTGTCACAGACGAAGGAGCGAAACAATGACGGCCTCCGGTACGGCTTCTTTCGCCCCTCCAGGAAGACATCGCTGATGGTCCCGGGTCGCCGCCGCAATGGCGACCCGGGACCGGCATGCACCGCCGCCTCGCATCAACTGCCGGACTCCTCGGAACGCCGCGGATCGGCGGCCCGGGCGGGGCGAGCGCCGGGGGCTCCCAGAACAGCCACCGCGCTCGACGCGCTCCCGAAGTCCGCCCAGGTCCGCCGGCGGGACGTGACCGCACCCCACTTGGTCAGCGCCGCATCAGGTACGGCGTCTCCCGGCGGCACGGGCCCAATGGCCTGATCTGCCCTGTCCCTCTCTGCTTGACTCTGAACAGGGCGGGGAATGCGTTGGCCGAGGGAAGATCACTTCGGGGGGGGAGCCGCGTCATTGCTTCTGGCCACCGGCCTGTTCGCGAGCGTGCCGTCGCCGGCGGCCATGTCTGCCGAGGCACCGGCGGGTACGCCCCCGGTCCGTACGATCTCGTACAACGTCTGCGGGGCGTATGCGGGGCGTATGCGGCGAAGTGTCAGAGCGACATGTCACTGACCGCCTGGGCCGACGGCCTGCAGGGTCACATCACCGACTGGGACACCGATGTGGTGATGCGTCAGGAGGTGTGCAAGGGCCAGTACGACCGGCTTCGGCAGGCGTTGCCCGTCTACGCGGGCGTGTGGACGAGTACGCAGACCTCAGACGGCTGCTCCAAGTGGGGTGACGACAGATCGTTCGGCCAGGCGCCTTTGCTCAAGGCCCCGCAAAGCGAGGTGACCCGGGATGTCGGCGGAGCTGACCCCGCCCGGTTTCACCGTGGAGAAGCGCTCGGTGGTCTGTGCCAAGGCCCCGGTCGACGGGCGCGCGGTCCTGGCCTGTAGTACACGCCTTCGGCGCGACGACGCCACGAAGAATGACACTCCAGCACTGTTGGAGCGGATCGAGACCTGGGCAAACGGCCTGCCGGTCGTCCTGGCCGGCGACTTCTGGGCCGGTTCCTGCGTCCGTCGTCCCCGTGGAGGGCTTGCTCCAGCCACCCTCACCCAGTGCCGCAGGGTCTCCGGGTTGATCCCCAGATCGGCGGCGACCGACCTGATCGTCGCTTCCGGCCGCCACTCCTACAGCGCGACCGCCTCCGCCTTGAACTCCGGCGGATAGTTCTTCATGACCACGAGATGTCCGTTCTCAGATCCTCAGGATCCAGTGTCTCGTGTGTCCAACATCAGAGGTCAAGGCCCACCTGACGGTTCGCCCGCATCGAATCCCGGCCCCGGTCCGGAGTGTGACGCCTGGGCTGTTCTCGGACCTGCCGCGCAACAATTGCTGGACCATCGCCGAATGTGGTCGACGAGACCGGCGACGTGAAGAAGAGCACCGCCACGGTCTGCGTCCAGCACCACTGCACCGACCTGGGCTGCGGGCCCGATCGGGAACGCCCCAGTCACCGTCCACCTGGTCTGCGCCGGTCAGCGCGGGCACGCCGCCCGATCTCCTTGTCATTCCCAGCCTCATGCCGGCCCAACAGGGGGTGGTACGGTCCTGCCCAATATAGGTTCATCAGTATTCCGAACCATCATGTAGTCCGGTGTGAGGGTGGGGGCGCCCGGTTGCATTGCGACCTGAACAGGGCTGAAGTCTCCCGTTTGAGTAAGGCTCCACGACCGTCGCGGCCATCCGGCAGCCCCAGGGCGTGGACGGACCAGACGACCGGGATGGTTCAGTCTTTCCCTGGAAGGGTTCAGAAGTGACCGCTTCACAACAAAGCGAGAGCAGTCCCCCCAAGGCCACGTCCCGAGACCGGCTGGACAAGGGGGTTCTCCTTGTAGCCGGCGTGATCGTGCTTGGCGGGATCATGTCGATCCTCGACATCACGGTGGTGTCGGTCGGACTGCAGACGTTCCAGAAGGAGTTCCACGCGACCTCGGCCCAAGTGGCCTGGACGATGACGGGTTACACCCTGGCGCTGGCAAGCGTCATCCCGCTCACCGGCTGGGCGGCCGACAGGTTCGGTACCAAACGTCTCTACCTCCTTGCGATCGTCCTGTTCGCCGCCGGTTCCGCACTGTGCGCTGCT
Source organism: Streptomyces sp. NPDC050422 (assembly GCF_044458665.1). Lineage (NCBI taxonomy): Bacteria > Bacillati > Actinomycetota > Actinomycetes > Kitasatosporales > Streptomycetaceae > Streptomyces > Streptomyces sp. NPDC050422. The sequence goes on along the minus strand of NZ_JBITIE010000028.1, from coordinate 20,139 downwards.
GCCACCTCACTTGAGATGCTCGTGACGTTCCGCGTCCTCCAGGGCCTCGGCGGCGGCATGTTGATGCCTCTGGGCATGACGATCCTGACGCGTGCAGCAGGCCCTGAGCGAGTCGGCCGGGTAATGGCAGTGCTCGGTATCCCGATGCTGCTCGGCCCGATCTTCGGTCCCATCCTCGGTGGCTGGCTGATCGACGCCGCCTCCTGGCACTGGATCTTCCTGATCAACGTACCGATTGGTGCGATCGCGCTGGCCTATGCCGCAATCGTCCTTCCGAAGGACCGTGTGCAGCCGTCCGAGACCTTTGACTGGCTGGGCATGATCATGCTCTCGCCGGGGCTGGCGACTTTCCTGTACGGCGTCTCGTCCATACCCGAGACGGGAACGGTCTGGGCTGCCAAAGTGCTCGTTCCCGCAGGCATAGGGCTGGTTCTCATCATCGCGTTCGTGCCGTGGGCCCTGCATCGGCGCAACATTCACCCGCTGGTCGACCTGCGCCTGTTCCTCAATCGGGACATGAGCATCTCGGTGATCGCGATGTCTCTGTTCGCCGTCGCGTTCTTCGGCGCCAGCCTGCTGTTCCCGCTCTACTTCCAGCAGGTGCGCGGCGAGTCGGCGCTGGACTCCGGGCTTCTCCTCGCACCTCAGGGTGTGGGGGCGATGATCACGATGCCGATCGCCGGCATGCTCGCCGACCGCATCGGACCCGGCAAGATCGTGTTGACCGGCATCGCGGTGATCACAGTGGGCATGGGTATGTTCACGCAGTTGGCCTCCGACACGTCCTACACCTACATCATCACCGCGCTCTTCGTGATGGGCCTCGGAATGGGCGCCTCGATGATGCCGATCATGGCATCCGCGCTGGCCACTCTCACGGACCACAACGTCGCCCGTGGCTCGACGCTGATGAACATCGTCCAGCAGGTCGCGGCCTCGATCGGCACCGCCCTTTTCTCGGTGCTCCTCACCAACGGCCTGAAGGACGTCAACGCGACCTCGCCCACCGAGGTGCAGACACAGATGGGTGACGCGTTCGCCTCCGTGTTCCTGGTAGCGACCATCCTGATCGCCTTCTGTCTGGCCCCCGCCGCCCTCCTGCCTCGCAGGAAGGTCAAGGACGCAGACCCCACGGTGCTGATGGGCCACTGAGCAGGCGGCGGATCGGCGACATCGACGCCGGTCTGTCCTTGTCCACGCAGATCGGGTCATGTGGTGGTTCCCGCATGCCGAAGAGGGCTGTACGGGGACGACCAAGGTGGGTGGCGGCCGGCTGAGGAGCCGGGCGCCCCCGCCCCGGCGTCCCGCCGGTGGAGAACGGACCTGGTCGCCCGGTCGCCCGGTCGCCTGGTCAGCGTCGTACAGCACCGTCCCCGAAGTAGCGGGCGAGACAACGCCCCGTGACTTGAAGTACACCGTTCTCCACCTCCAGGCCACGACCAGGATCTCGCTCGCCCACCCCCCGGGCGGCTACGTCCACGGGATCCGGGAACGCCGCCGGTCCAGGTGCCTGATCACGGGCGTGGCCGTCGCGCCGTGCAGGAGCACCGAGGTCAGTCCGCCTCTGAACCGGCCAAGCAGGGCTTCCCGCAGTCGGAGCCCGTGATATCGCCGGACGCGTCGCCGTGCTTCCCGTCGGCGTCGTTTCCGTCGCCCTGCCCGTTCTGTTCTGTTCCTGCCGGTCGCCCCCTTTTGCGGGTTCCGTTCCCCCCACAGGGACGGATCCCAGGTTCGATCACGACTTCACACAAGCCTTGTGTCGTCGGTGGTACGACCAGGTCACCGCCGCCAGGAGCGGGCCCCACAGCAGGAGTGGGGCGTAGGTGGCGACGAAAAGGGCTTCGCCGGCCGAGATGCCGGGGTCCGGGCTGGGAGAGGTCAGCAGTCCGCCGAAGAAGAGGATCCACCACAGGACGGTTACCGCGAGGGCTCCCAGCGAAGCGGCGAGGACCGCGAGTCTGCGGTTGACCGGGCGCCCTCCGAGGAACGGAATCCAGCGCGGCACCACTTCCCCCAGGGCCGTACCAGGCCCAGCGTGAGGCACGAGGCGGCCTCGGCGACCGCGCCGATCAGCAGTACGTAAGCCAGGCCGATCAGCGGGGAGTTGTCAGGGAATGCGGCGAGGAACTCCTCACGCTCCATCACCCCGACCGGCACCCCGAGCACGAGCGCGACGCGCCACACCCCGGAGGGGACGGTCGACCAGGCCGCGACACGGGCGGCACGCACCGCCCAGCGCGGGGGCGGCGGGGCCGGCGGCGGCACGCGGGATTCGGGCGGGGCAGGATCCGTCGTCGTCATGACCCGAATCTCTCGCACCGCGCGATGCGGCACGTCGTACCGCGTGATGAAGCACCTCCGCCGCACGGGGGAACTCCCCGACCCAGCACAGCAGCGGAACACGCCCATTGATCACGACATCACACAGGCCCTTCAAGGGCTGTCCCGCTTTCAAGCGGGACAGCTGAAGCGCGGTCCGAGCGCCCCGTCATACTCGCCGTGGGACGATCACTGGCGTGCACCTGGTCGAGAGGGAAGGTGGGGGCATCCGAACCTGCATCAGATCGTGTGCTTGGTCTTGTTGCCTCGTCCGGACGCACATCTTCGCACTCGCCACCCGGCTGGTCAGTGGTCCCGTGCCGGGAGCCGTGCGAGATCGGTGTCGTGCATGATGCGGTCGACGGTGTCCGCCAGGACGCTGCCGGCGTCGATGACGGTCTCGATGCCGCCGGGCAGCAGATCGAGCGGCCGGTACCACTCGCGCAGCCGCCTCTCGCCGACCTCGTCCGCGATGGGTTTGGTCGCGTGCCTGGCCAGGGTCTCCGGGAAGGGGACGTCCAGGTAGTAGCAGTGGGTGTGCCCGCGATGGTCGGCGCGCAGCTGCTGAAGCATCTGCCCGTAGTGGTCCGCGTACAGAATTCCTTCGAGGACGACGTGATACCCGGCATCGAGGCTGAAGCGGGCGACCGTATCGATGAGCCTGATATTCGCGCCGCCAGGAAGGTCGTGCTCGCGCAGGACGACCCGGCGAAGGTTGTCCTGGCCAACCAGGGCCAGCCCGCGGCCGAAGCGCTCACGGACGCCGGCTGCGACCGAGGACTTGCCCGAGGCACTGTTCCCACGCAGAACAACGAGCCTGGTCTCTGTGGCGCCCACCATCATCCACTCCACGATACCGGCGGACACTGCCCCGTCAACGAACCTCGGCCGGGTTGCAACGCGGTGGTGCCAGACGCGCGCCAGCAGCCCTTCCTGGCGTATCCGCAGCTCATGGGTGCCATGCGTGGGGTGTTGCGCCTGCTGTCTCACCGCACCGGGGCACCCCCCATGCAGTCAGTGGCGGAGTAGCCGCCGCCGGGGCATGGCCCTCATGTCGTTGCTGCGGTGGGCCGCTCAAGGATTTCTCCTGCAAGTCGTTCTCTCACTACGGTTGCCTCATGACTGATGACGGCGTGGTCGCAGATGAAGCGATCCGTGCAGCGTGGGACTCGTACCGAGTCCTGGAGAAGCGCACTTCCGCAGAAGAACGCCAGCAGGCGCAGCAGCGGGTCCAGGCTGCGATGGACGCCTACGGGCCTGACGAGGTCTCCCGGGGAACGGTCTTTCTGGTGGGTGTGCTGACCGGATACCTGATTGTCGAGCAGAACGGCAGAGAAGACCGCCTGGATCCCCTCAGCGATCTGATCCCCGCTGTGGTCCGCAAGCTTCCCAGCTTCGAGATGGCTGACCCGGCTCAGGTGCCGATGGTCACCGGTGTCCTCATGGCCGCGGCAATGGGTATGGACACAGTGGCGTGGCGCAATCAGTTCGGACCGATCCCGCCGGCGGAAGCACTGGTGCACAGCTTCGTGCTGTGGTTGCTCGCTGATCTCTTCGACTCCATGGCAGACCGGACCAGTACCATCGACCAGCTGATGCGGGCAACCTTCGACTCCATGACCGTTGAACCCGGCTGACGTGCGGACGGGGCCCACGCCGAACGTCTTAGGTTCCCGGGCGCGTTCCCGGGCCTCGGACTCGCGCGGCACGAGCCGCTCGGGCCACTGCAGCTACGAACGACTCGCCACCTAGCACACTGCCTAGAGGGCATCCTCCTGAACAGGATCCCGGCATTCCGGGTGATCCGGGTCATCGGCCGGGGCGGCAGCGCGCAGCGCCGCCTCCACCTGGCGGTTGCTCGTCATGGTCGCCGTGACGGCGGTCATGGTGAGGAGAAGGCCGGCGGCGGCGTAGAGCGGGGTGCGTACGTCGTGGGTGGTGGCCAGCCAGCCGCCGAGGAAGGCGCCGAACGGGGCGGCGCACATGGCGAGCATGCGGGAGGTGGAGGCGACACGGCCCATCAGGTGGGCGGGGACGATCGTCTGTCGGAGAGAGGGACCGAGCACCATCGTGGCGCCCATGCCCGCTCCGCAGACGGCGAGCGCGAGGCCGGCGGCGTACGGGTTCGAGGCGACGGCAAGGCCCAGGATGGCCAGTCCCTCGACCGCGGCCGTACAGGTGAGCGCGGTGCCGGTACCCAGCCGTCGACCGAGGAAGGGGGTGATACCCGCACCGAGGAGACCGCCTGTGGCTTCCGCCATGAGGAGCAGGCCGAAGCCGAAGGTGCCGATGCCCAGATGATCGTGCGCGGAGAGGGCGAGTACGGTCTCCACGGCGAGGAAGGCGATGTTGCCGACCGCCGGGCGCAGCGCCGAGCCCGAGCAGCAGCTGGTCCCGGAATACGTAGGAGGCACCGGCCCGCGCCTGCTGCAGCAGCGACTCCCGGGCCTGCGATACGGGCCGGGACACGGCCGGCAGCGACCGTACGAGCAGTGCGGAGAGCGCGAAGGACAGCGCGTCGGCGAGGAGCGGAACCGCCCGGCCGAGCGCGAGCAGGGCACTGCCCGCCGGCGGGCCCGCGAAGCCGGATGCCGCGGTCTGAGTGCCGCGCAGGCGGGAGTTGGCGCGCTCCAGGAGCGCGGGTTCGCGGCCGAGGAGATCCGGCAGATAGGCCGTGGCGGCAGTGTCGAAGAAGAGCGCGCCGAGGCCGAGCAGGAAGGCGACGGCCGCGAGCAGGGGAATGCTCCGCACGTCGAGCGCGGCCGCTGCCGCCGGTATCGCGAGCAGCGCCGCACGCGCCGCGTCCGTGACCCACATCGTGCGGCGACGGTCCCAGCGGTCCACCAGCGCACCGCCGAGCACCCCGAAGAGCAGCCACGGCAGGGTGCCGGCGGCCGTGACGACGGCGAGCGCCATCGGATCGCGCGTCAGCGTCAGAGCGAGGAGCGGCAGAGCCGCGTGCGACACCCCGTGGCCGAGCGAGGACACCGTCTGCGCGGTCCACAGCCGTCCGAAACCGGTGGGCCACTTCTCAGCGGCTGACGTCACTTGGCGCCTCCTTCGACCTGCTCGCGCGGTGCCGGGTGGAACAGTGCGAAGACGAGTGACGCGTCCGGCAGCGACGGGTCGGAGAGTTTCCGGTACTCGTCCGCCAGCGCTTGCAGTCGTGCCCCCAGCTCAGCGAACTGCTCCTCGGTGAGCCGTAGATGTGCCATCCGTACGTGCCGTTCGCCCTCCGCCGGCGCTGCCTCCAGGTCCGCCACCGCATGCCGCATCAGCACATCCGGCCCGCCCTCACCCGGGTCCGGCAGCACGATCGACTGCGCGGCCATTGCGTAGTACCGCTCGGTGACCCCCCGGACCTTCCGCGTTCGTACCACCTTCACCAGGCCGGCCCGTTCGAGCAGCCGCCGGCGTCCCAGGTCTACGACGGCTTCATGGTGCACAGCAACAGCGCGATCGCCTCACCGATCAGCGGCGTGCTCGCAGACGCGCTGCTGATGCCGAACCCGTCCCGGATCAGGACCGACCTGCCGGTGCCGACGTTCGTCGTGCTCACCGAGACCGATGTGTGCCGGGCGCCGCGACGGCACGACAGCCGGACACCGGCAGCGTCGTGCACTGGGAACTGGCCGGCACCGCGCACGGGGACCAGTGGGCCTTCGACCTCGGCAACGCAACCGTGCAGAATTCGGCGGGCTCCGCCGCGCCGTCGCCCGGCTGCGCCGCCGGTTCGGCCCCCTTCAACGACGGGCCCGGCCACTGGGCGATGAACTCGGCGCTGCGCCACCTGGCCACCTGGGCACGGGGCGGTGCGCGGCCGCCGAGCGGTCAGCCGCTGAGCACCGTCCTGCGTGACCCGGCCACCGGCCTGGCCACCGGCGGCGTCCGCCTGCCGGACGTCACGGTGCCCACCCGTACGCTCACCGGCTCGCGCGACACCACCGGCAGCGGGGTCTTCTGCGGCCTGTACGGCGCCCGCGACCCGTGGAACGGCGATGCCGACGCCTGGGACCGCACGACGACGGCGACCCGTCCAACCCCCATTTCCCCGCCACCGCGGAACCGGTGCTCGCCCGGCTCTACCCGACCCACGCCGACTACGTGAGCAAGGTACGCAACGCCGCGCAGACGTCCGTCAGTGCCGGCCATCTGCTCCCGGAAGACGCGACGACAATCATCGCCGCCGCGCAGGACTCGGGCATCGGCGGCTGACCCAGCGGGCCGTGTCACCCGGCCGCGACCCCGCTCCGGATCCACCTCGGCGCGGGGTCGCGGCCGGCAGACCATGAAGCCGTCGGCACATCGAGGACCGCCGCAGGCCCCGGCAGGACAGCTCCCGGCCGGACAGCACCATCCGCCGGAGGACGTCGCCGCGCACGTGGACGGCTTGGGGCAGCCGCCCAGCCGGCAGTTCGGCCACGGTGGACTTCCCCGCCGCCATCACGCCGGTGATCAGGACGACTGCGGAACCCGGCTCGGTGTCCACGGCGGCCCACATGCCGAGGTCCACTCCGCCTGCGCTGCCCGTGGCCTGACCGGGCCGTCCTGCGACCTGCTCGTGACCGCGGCCTGCGGACGGCGCACGAAGGTCCGGCTGCGCCGCGGCCGGACCGCGACCGTGTCGCTGCGCGATGTCGCCCCGTACCCGCTCGACGATGCCGCACTGGGATGTGACACGTTCCCGAACGCACCGCGCTCCGCCGGCATGTCGGACCCGTCGGCCGCGGTGGACGGCGATCACCGCACGTCGTGGACACCGGGATCCGACCGGGCCCGAATGGTCGTGGACCTCGGCTCGGCGCTCCCCGTCGGGAGGATCCTCGCGGAGTGGACGACGAGCAGGGTGCCGGGGGCGACGGTCGAGTTCAGCGACGACGGCGTCACCTACCGCTCCGGCGGAACACTGCGGGGCCGCACCACCACGACCGGCCTCACGGCCGGCATCACTGCACGCTACGTGGCGCTCGACGTCACGGGCTGGCGCAGCGGGTACGCACGCCTCAGGGCCCTTTCCGTATTCCCCCGGTAAGGCCGCCGGTGCGGCGGGTTCGTGAGGTGTCGGTGCGGTAGAAACGTTCGAACACGCGCTCGGCCTGTTCCGGAGGCCGGGCCCTGGTCCGTGACGTCGAGGAGCACGGCAGGTGGCTGGCCGGGGCGACCGGGTCCGAGTTCGATCGAGACGGGGGTGCCCGGTGGGGTGTGTGTGAGGGCGTTGCCGGTCAGATTGGACAGCACCTGGCGCAGCCGGAGTTCATCGCCGGTGACGGCGTAGGAGCCTCTGTCGTCCACCGCGAGCCGGATCTCACGCTCGGGGGCGAGCAGGCGGGCATCGCGTACCGCGTCGACGGCCAGGGCGAGCACATCGACCGGCTGCCGTTCCAGAGGGCGCTGCTGGTCCAGCCGGGCGAGCAGCAGCAGGTCTTCCACCAGTGTGCCCATGCGGTCGGCTTGGTCTCCCACGGTGGACAGGACGGCCGCCGTCTGCGACGGACCGGCCCGGCTGATGCCGGGTGTCCGCACGCTGGGGAGTGCGGGCGCGGGCCGTCGCGAGTGGTACGGGGCCGGGGACCTGCACCGTGTTCGTGCGGCAACCGCAATGCTGGGCGGACGGAATCTCGGCGGACTCGCTCCCGTCTACCCGCCGGTCACCTTCGGCTTCGGGTCGGCGCCCCGTGCCCCGTCGGTCGTCCGAATCATCTCCACCGTGGAGGTCGCCGGGGCCCCGGGCCACGGGGACACCTCCATGGACTGACGGTCCCCGCGCCGGCGCCCGTACCCCGCCACCGGGACAACCCCTCGAAGCCCACGCCCTGCTCAACGAGCCACGTGAGCAAGGCGGTATGCGGGCCTGCGACCGACCTGTCGGAGCCCAGTCGTCCGGGCCCGAACACGTGGGTTAGCCTTGCCGACGCAATCCGACACGGGGTGCCCCGACCAGCGGGGCTGAGATCACACCCGTCGAACCTGAACCAGTTAGCACTGGCGGAGGGATGTCATTCATGTCATTTCCACATGCTCCGAGCGGCCCGGCAGCCACTGACCGCCGGGCTGTCCTCGACGGGCGGACGCCCCCCGCCGCCGGTGATCTGCGCATCGAGACCCGCGGGATCGCCCCGGTCCCCGAATCGCACCGCTACGGCACTCCCGGGCGGCTGTTCACCGTGTGGTTCGCTCCGAACCTCACCATGACGGGCGTCTTCACCGGCACGATCGGCATCGTCCTCGGGCTGGACTTCACCACCGCCCTGGTGGCTGTGGTGCTCGGCACGCTCGTTGGCGCCGTGCCCACCGCGTACCTCGGGACCTGGGGCAGTCTCACGGGGACAGGACAACTGCCGCTCGCGCGGCTCGCTTTCGGCCGGGCCGTTGCCGTTCCGGGCGTGCTGCAGTGGCTGTCATCGGTCGCGTGGGACGCGCTCATCGGCCTCTTCGGCGGGGATGCGCTGGCTCAACTGTGCGGATGGCCGTTCTGGCTGGGCGTACTCGTGATGATGGTGGGGCAGGGCGTACTCGGTGTGTTCGGCTACGAGGCGATCCACCGACTGCAGAAGATCATGACCTTCGTGCTGGCCGCGGCCTTCGTCGCGCTGGCCGTCAAGCTCCTCGACGGCGTCCACCCCACCACCAGCGGGTCGGTGCACGGCGCCGACCGCGCCGGCGCCTTCGTGCTCACCAGCACCATCGCACTCAGCCTCGCACTCTCCTGGGCTCCGTACGCCAGCGACTTCAGCCGGTACCTGCCACGGTCCGCCTCCCGCCCCCGCATGTTCTGGTACACGCTTCTCGGCGTCACGGTCTCCTTCGTAGCCGTGCAGGCGCTCGGCCTGTGGGGAGCATCCGCCTTCACCGACCAGACCGCGAAGGGCGTCGATGAACTGCTGGGAGGCGGCACGCTCGGCGCGTTCGGCCTGCTTGCGGTCGCGCTTGCGGCGCTGTGCAGCAATGCGATGAACGACTACAGCGGCTCTCTGGCCCTTCAGACCGTCGGAGTGCCCATCCCACGGCCGCTGGCCGCGGCCCTCTCTGCCGTACTCGGCTTCCCGCTGGTGCTGTGGATGCACGCCGCGGACACCACGGCCCGCTTCCAGAACGTGTTGCTGTTCGTCGGTTACTGGATCCCCGGATTCGTGGCGGTCGTAGCCGTCGACTGGTTCGCACGCACGAGGGACAGGGGCGGAGCTTCGTTCGAGCCGGCTGCCGAGAGCGACCGCCCGCAGCCGTGGTGGCCCGCACTCGCGGCATTCGTCGTCGCCTTCGGCGCGGCGGTTCCGTTCATGGACACGAGCCTGTACGTAGGGCCGGTGGCCGCGGCACTCCACGGCGCGGACCTTGCCTACTACGTCGCGTTCGTCGCGGCGCTCGCCGTCTACGCACCTTTGCGGCTACGACGCCGGCCAGCCGGCCGCTGACCGGTGGGGTCGCGGGGGTGGTGTACGCCGGCGCTCCGGACACGGGATGATCGCGGGCATGATGATTGCTCATGAGGGCTGCTCGCCGACGGTCCACCCCACGGCCTATGTCGCTCCGACCGCCACGCTGTGCGGGGATGTGCGGGTGGGCGCCGGGTGCCGGGTGCTGTTCGGTGCGGTGCTCACCGCCGAGGGCGGTCCGGTGGAGGTCGGCGAGGGAAGCATCGTGATGGAGAACTCGGTCCTGCGGGGTACCCGACGGGACCCGCTGGTTCTGGGGCGGCAGGTGCTGGTGGGCCCCACCTCCTATTTGACCGGTTGCCGGGTCGAGGACGAGGTCTTCCTGGCCACCGGCAGCCGCGTCTTCAACGGCGCACGGATCGGGACCCGTTCCGAGGTGCGGATCAACGGCGTCGTGCATCTGCGCACCGTACTGCCGGCCGACTCGATGGTGCCGATCGGCTGGGTCGCTGTCGGTGACCCGGTGCGCATCCTCCCGACGGAGGACCACGACGGAATCTGGGCGGTACAGAAGGACCTGGACTTCCCCGGTCACGTCTTCGGCCTCGACCGCCCGGCCGACGGCGAGAGCCTGATGCCGGCGATCTCGGAACGTTTCGGCCGCAGCCTCGGCCGTCACAGCGACGACCGGCAGATCTGAGCCCCGCGGGAGGGTTTCCGGCCTGCCGTCCACCGCGCGGCCTCACCGGGCTGGCCCCGATCGTGGCCCTGCGGCGCCATATCAAGGGGACGGACGCATTGGCTCCGGCACGGGCAACGCTCAGGCGTTCACTCGCGGAACGCTCTCGTTCCAGGTCCGGGAGAAGCCCCTGCGACCGTCCTCGTAGCCGTCCACGTGGCATCGACATGGAGATCGGTCTCGTCCGATGTCAGGATCGTGCGGGTCTCCACCCGGACGTCCCATCCGGGGCGCCTGAACCGCATGGTCCAGGCCGACTCACCGCTCGCCGATCCGAAGTCGTCGGCGACGGAGGTGTACTTCGCGCAGCCCTCGGTCCGACCTCGATCCCGTTCTCCTCGTACCACTCGATCTCGGCGACCGTCACAGGCAGGGCCCACAGAATGCGGGCGTGTCCGCTGGGCAGCGGACAGTGCTCAAGGTCAGTCCATGAAGATGGGGCAGGCTGATCAGCAGGCAAGACCATGACCGTCCTTCTCCCCACACCCGGCGATCACCTAGGCAAGAACGAGAACCCGCAGGCCGGGCACAGCCTCGCACCGGGCCGGCCCAAAGTCGCCGACAAGGACCTCTACGGAATGCCCCCCGAAGAACGCCCGGACATGTGGCTCAACGGCCGATGTGCCCGGCGATCTGTCGGCAGCTTGCCGCCCAGAGGGCCGTAACCATCGTCCGGCTGCCCCTGCTCAACGAGGCCGCCCGGGCCGAGGCCCGGCTGCGGATGCGCGAACTCGCGGAGGCAGAGGTACCCGCACTGCTGTTCCTCGACCGGCTCGCCTGCCTGACGCTGGAACGGCGGGCCGGCGGCGGTGAGGGGCGCCCACCGCCGCCCTGACCGGGGTCAGCCCGAGATGCTCGCCCGGCCGTTCTCGATGTGCCCCATCAGCCGGCGCCGGAAGGCGTCGTCCCCCTCGACGGTGACGTCCAGGTCGTACCAGCCGTGCGCGTCGGCCGCCGAGTGCACCACTGTGCGGCTGCGCCCCGGCTTGACCTTGACGGTCCTGGTCCACTCGCGCAGGTCCGCCTCGTCGACGTATCCACGCGGCCTCACGTTGAAGGCGAGCGTCGTCCGCCCCGTGTTGCGCAGCGTGAGATGCAGATCGCGCTCCCCGGCGTCGACCCGCGACGCGACCTCGGCCGGGGCACCGTCCTTCGCGGACCCGGCGAACTCGCGGCGGAAGCCGTTCGGCCCCGTCACCGTGAACCGGTACACCGCGCCGGTGACGGGCACCGTCCACTGCGTCGTGCCCTTCACGTCCCGGTGCTGCGGTACGGGGAACTCGCCCGCGTACGGATACAGCGCGAAGTGCGCCGACGAGCTCCCCGTGTTGCTGAGGGTCACGCGCACAGCGCCGTCCACCACCTTCGCCTGCGCGTCCGGCTGGTACGGCAGTGCACGGGCCGGACGTGCGCCCGGCTCCTGCACGGGCATGTGCTGCACGAGCGGCGGCCTCGGCGACCAGCGGCCGCTGAACGGCGGAATGGCGCCCGGCTGCTCCACCTCCGGTCGGCGACGTCCTCGCGAGAAGTCGAAAGCGGAGGTCAGGTCGCCGGTGACGGTGCGCCGCCAGTCGCCGATGTTCGGTTCCTTCACCCCGGTCCAGCGCTCCAGGAAGCGGATCACGGAGGTGTGGTCGAAGACCTCGGAGCAGACGTAGCCGCCGATGGTCCATGGCGACACGACGAGCATCGGCACTCGCATGCCGAGACCGGTGGGCTTGCCCTCCCACTGCTCCTCGGTCACCTCGGGCGAGGCGACCGGCGGCGGCACGTGGTCGAAGAAGCCGTCGTTCTCGTCGTAGTTGATGATGACGGCGGTGTGCCGCCACACGTCGGGGTGCTTGCCCAGCGCGTCCAGGACCTTGTAGACGATCGTCGCGCTGTGGATCGGCGAGGAGACGCTCGGGTGCTCCGAGTCGACGGCGGAGGGCACCAGATAGGAGACCTCCGGCAGCGTGCCCGCGGCCACGTCCTTGGCGAACTCGTCGGCCAGCGTTCCGGTCTCCAGCCGGCGCAACGCCCTCTCGAAGAGACGGCGTTCGGTCCTGTCCAGGGTCGCGACGCCCTCCTCCAGCAGGCCGAACAGCCGCTCCCGCTCGGCTGCGTCCGCGTCCCGCACGGCGGAGTAGAACGACTCCATGTACGTGTGCCCGCCGGTCTTCGCCAGCGCCTTGCGCGCGATGGCCTTGAAGGTGGCGAAGAACTCGATCTGGTTGTCGGTGAAGTTCTCCCACTCGGTGTAGGTGCGCCAGCTGCGCCCGGCCTTCTCCAGCCGCTCCGCGTAGGTGCCCCAGTCGTATCCGGGGTGGGCGCCCTCGTCGTACGCGTCGTTGCCGACGGCCCGCTTGCCGTTCGGCTCGTTGCCCGTCTTCCCACTCCACAGGTGGTTGCGGTTGGGGCTGGTCGAGGAGTGAATGGAGGAGTGGTAGGCGTCGCAGACCGTGAAGGTGTCGGCCAGCTCGTAGTGCAGCGGGATGTCACGGCGGTCGTAGTACGCCATGGTGGCGGCCGTCTTCGCGGATACCCAGCCGTTCATCCACCCACCGGCCCACGCCTTGCCGCCGCCGCTCCAGGAGTGGTCGAGCGCACCGATGTACTGGAGGTCCTTCTGCTGCGTCTCGGCGGCGCCGCGCACCGGGAACGGCAGAACGGAGGTGCCCAGCGGTGCGGGCTGCTCGAAGACCGGCTTGCCCGAGGGCAGCTCGACGGCGTTGCGGTCACCGAAGCCGCGTACGCCCCGGAGCGTCCCGAAGTAGTGGTCGAAGGAACGGTTCTCCTGCATCAGGATCACCACGTGCTTGATGGCTCCGAGCCCGTCACGACCTCCGGACCCCGCCGAATGTGCCGGCTGCGCGGCTATCGCGGCCTGCAGCGAAGGCGGCAGCAGCGACCCCGCCGCCGCAGCGCCGAGCGCACCGCCGCCGAGCGCGAAGAGCCGTCGCCGTGAAATATCCGTGGTCAAGTTGAGCCTCCCGAGTTCTGTCGTACAGCCGGGAAGCTAATCAAGCCGGATGGCGCGGGGAAGGATTTCGTACGGCTTCGCGGTGAACCTCCAACAGGTCGTCCGGGAAAGCCCAACCGCCCAGCACGCACCCCAGCAGACCCGCCCCGCCCGTCCGCATCACTCGCCGACGAGCTGGCCCAGCCGGCCAGCCTGCGAGACCGGGGGATCCCGGCCCCTACCGAGTTCGAGCAGCAGAGAGTGGGCCGGCTCGGCCTGTGACGCCCCCGCAATCGGCGGCATCGGGCCTGTCCGGCGCCCATATCGCTGCTGCTCCGCTGGTGGAGGCCAGGCTCCGCGCGAGGCGGTCGGCACTTCCGGTCTCAGCAGGCGACCTCGGCCGCCCACAGGACTCTCACAGGAAAGTCACCCCGCCTCGCACAATGGGTACTGGCCGGGCGAACTCGGCCCCGGCTACAGCAACCAACTCTCGCGCAACAGTGGTGAGGAAATTTTCGAGCTGTACTACGAGACCCAGAACCCGAAGGTTCCGCCTCCGCAATTCGCCCTCTATCGCGACGGCAGGTTCGCATCTGGATTCCACATGTACATGCACACGTGGTCGCACGAGGTCTCCGGCCCGGACGCCGCTCTCATCCAAGCTGACATCGAAACGGCCGCAATCCACGACGAAGACAGACGCGAGATTGCCCACCTCAAATCCCTGACTGTCATTGCGAACCGGTTCACGCTCACCCTGCCCAAGGACCAGATTCTGCACAACTCACTGTCTGCGGGGTTGGTGCACGGGCACACCATGTCAGCCTAATCCGCCAGCGGACATCGGTTGCGGGAGCTGGCCCAGTCGCCCGGCGTGAAGACGCCGGAGGAGCACCTCCAGGTCCTTCGGGACCTCCTGATCAGGGCCGGGCCCAGTCCTTCAGGGCCAGGCCGGAAGAAGAGGAACAGCTCAGGCGCACCCTTTCTCAGGCCATGTTCGGAGCCAGACAGCGGGGACTGCGAGTCCCAGCGTGAGGCAGTCAGCCGGGCGAGCGGCGACGGGTGCGCAGCGCCAGTACCAGGCAAACCATGGTCGCGGCAATAGCGAGTGCGGCAGGCAACCGTGCCCATGAGGTGCTCGCGACCGGCGCCTGGGCGGCAAGCAGGACCACCGCCGTCGCGGCGGCGGCCGCCAGCGCGGGTGTGGCCTGCGGCTGGCCGGGCGGGGCGTTGACACCGACTGTCCACGCGTCTGTGACGAGCAGGTAGGCGAGGAGCAGGGCTGCGATGCAGACGACCAGCCAGACCGCTGGGCCGGTGGCCGCCGCGACCACGATCGCCGCAGCCGGCAGCACGGTCGTCCTGCGACGGGCCACGGCGGTCCGCCAGTGCATGGAAGTCAGAACGGGACGCGCGTCGACCATCGGAGCAGCCCACCACGCGGCCGCTGCCGCCCCGAGCACCATCACCCTGACCGGCAGCGGTGCGTGCAGGGCGGTCGGTGGGTCGAAGGCGGCGACGGCGAGTGCCGTTCCGAGCAGTCGGTCAGTGATGCGGGAGGTGAGACGTGTGATGAGCCTGGCGGCTCGGCTGCCGACGGAGCGCGGGCCCGGTCGGGCGAGGGCGGCCGTCATCTGGTCCCTCCGTGGATGCTGGTGCGCAGCAGCGGCGCAAGGGCGAGGTCAAGGGTCTCGCCGGCCCGGTGGGCGACGACCGCGATCCCACGTTCCACGAGGGCGAAGCGCATCGCGTCTCGGTCGGCCCGCCACAACCGCAGCGCGAGTTCGCCCTCGGCGTCGCCAGGTTCCACAACCGGGTCGCTTGTGGGGATCTCGACGACAACCATCGGGTTTGCCCGCCGGCGCACCTGGTGCAGGACGTCAAAAATCCGCTGGTCGGTCAGTGGCGTGATGACGTACACCAGCGCTCCTGCGGGCAACGCGGGAGGCGGGAGCAGACTGAGGCCCTCCGTGCGGTACGCGCGGTCCTTGCGGACCTCCAGTACGCTCTCGACGATGCGGTAGAAGTACCCCTGACCGCTGCCCGGTTGCAGCCAGTGGGTCGGGCCACCGACCGACACGACGCCCACCCGGTCGTGGGTGCGCAGGTAGGCGCGGACCAACCCGGCAGCTGCCCGGAAGCCCTCGTCGAGCGAGGAAGTGCCGGTGACCGGGTCGACCACGTCGGTGAGCACGTCCAGCAGCACCACGGTGTCGGCGGTGCGCTCTGCGGCGAATTGGTGGACCTGCAGGGTGCCGCGGCGGGTGGTGGCCGGCCAGTGGATCCGGCGCTGTCGCTCGCCGCGCGCGTATGGGTGCACGCCGGTGACCTCGACGCCCTCGCCGCGCTGCACGGCGGTGTGCTCGCCGAGTCGTTGCGGCAGCCGGACCGGGACGGGCGTGAGGCCGGCGTGTTCGGCCACTGGGAAAACGACGATCTCGCCGAGCTCGGCCCGCACGGTGCGGCGGGCCAGCCCGCCGCGGTCGTAGACGTCGACGTCGACCGTGCCGAGCGTCCAACGGCCCCAGCGCTGCGCGGTCAGGACGAGATCGACGCGGTGCGGGCTGACCGCAAGGTGGTCAAGCCGGATCCCGTGGCCGAGTGTGACGCCGGGGTCCAGGCGGCCGGTCTCACCGTCGTAGGCCAGCGCTATCCGTACCGTCACCTGCTCGCCCTCGAAGCACCGCCGCGGCTCCACCTCGGCCTCGGCCGTCACCGCGCCCGGGCGCGGCCCGCTCGGCAAAGCGAGGGCGAGCAGCACCAGCGGTGCGGCGGCCAGAGCAAGCACCCAGGGGCGCGCAGTAACCAGAGCGGCAGCCATCGCGACAACGGCCAACGTGCCCAGTCGCAGCGCCCGTTCACCAGTGCGCCAGCCGGGCGGGGGCGGGGGCGGCGGTTCAGCGGTCACGTCCTGGCGGCCGTTCAGGGCCCGTTGGGCGGCGACTGCCGCTCTACGGGAAGGCTCTGGCTCTGTCATGACACGACCGGCGTGCGCGGCAGGGTCTGTGGGGCGGCCACGGACTGCATGATCTCGCGGATCACATCGTCGCTGTCGATCTGCCGGACCCAAAGCTCCGGCTTGAGGGTGACGCGGTGCGCCAGGGCCGGCACCGCCACGGACTTGACGTCCTCCGGAGTCACGTAGTCCCGCAGGTCCAGAACGGCACGGGCACGGGCGAGCTGCACCAGGGCCAGGCCGCCACGCGGAGAGGCACCGACCTGAATGTGCGGGTGGGCCCGGGTCGCGCCGACCAGCGCGACGACGTAGTCCAGCACGTCGTCGTCCACCTCGACGCGTTCGACGGCGGCCCGCATGGCCAGGACCTCGTCCGGCCCGCTGAGCGTGCGCAGCACAGCCTCGGGCCCCGCCCGATCGACACGCGCGCGCAGCATGCCGGTCTCCTGGAACGCCGTCAGATAGCCCATCCTCACCCGCAGCAGGAACCGGTCGAGCTGGGCCTCGGGCAGGGTATATGTGCCCTCGTATTCGATGGGGTTGGCCGTGGCAACGACCACGAACGGCTCCGGCAGCGGTCGGGTGCATCCGTCAATGGACACCTGGGACTCGGCCATCGCCTCCAGCAGCGCGGCTTGGGTCTTGGGTGGAGTGCGGTTGATCTCGTCGGCGAGCAGCAGGTGGGTGAAGACCGGTCCGGGCCGAAACACCATGTCGGCGTTGCGCTGGTCGTAGAACGGAGCGCCGGTGACGTCGGAGGGCAGCAGGTCAGGGGTGAACTGTATGCGGCGGAAGTCCAGGCCGAGGGTAGCGGCGAAGGAGCGGGCCAGCAGTGTCTTCCCGAGTCCCGGCAGGTCTTCGATGAGGACGTGGCCGCCGGCGAGTATGCCGAGCATCACCAGCGCCAGCGGTTCCGTCTTGCCGACCACGGCTGTGCGGATCTCGTCGAGCACGGCTGCGGCCCGTTCGCCCGCCTGCCGAGGAGTCAGGATGTCTTGGTCCGGGGTGGGCTGTGGGCTGGTCACGATCGGATCCTCACGGGGCGGGGTCAGGTTGTGCGGGTTACGGAGTCGACCGCAGCGCCGCTGGACCACAGGGCATCCAGGCGGTCGAGCAGGGAACGCAGGACGGGCTCGGGGAGAGTGGGCTGCGGAGCGGTCGCTTCAGGATCGATCCACGGCCACAGCTCAGTGCCGACCAGCGCCCGGGCCCGCTGCGGGTTCCGGTACATCTCAACGCCGTGTCGTTCGGCCAGCCGGGCGGCGAACAGCCGCTGCAGCTGCGGACGCATGACGGTACGGAAGTGCACTTCGCTGTCATCTGCGAAGGTCTTGGCCACGATGCGCTGCCACCCGCCGAGCGCCGGGGCCCGCCTGCCCAGCAGGCGCACCGGCTTGCGGTAGCCGTTGTCCTGGGCAGCACCGCCCACGGAATAGCGCCCCAGGACCAGCGCAACAGCGGTGATGAGGGTGAGCCCGGTGGCGGCAGCTGCGGCACCATTGGCCAGGGCGATCAGCACTCCGGTCGCGACCGCGACAGTGCCCAGGACGGCCAGCGAGTGCTGTATCGAACCGGGCTCCCGCAGCACGGAGTTGACGAGGGACCGGGTCCGTGTGAGTGCCTTCACGAGGCACCCGCCACGGCTTCTGGACCAGACGCCCGCGAGAGCAGACCATCAGCGATCTCGGCGAGCGCGGCCGCGGCCCGGTCTCGGTGGCTGCCGTCCATCGGGTGCGTGGAGTAACGGGCCTCGCGGAACAGGGCAGTGAGATCGGCGGCGGCTGCCCCCACAGGCAGACCGCTGGCGGCGGCCCGTTCCAGCAGGTCCTGCGGGCTGTCCGAGGCGCGCCGGGCCACGCCGGAGTCGGCGAGCGACTCCTCCATGGCGACATAGCAGGCAATGACGGCTGCGCGGGTGTCGGTTCCGTCCAGCAGGGCGCGGCGCCCGGAGTCCACGGCCTGGGCCAGGCGTTCCTGCTCGTCATCGAGCGTCGTGTACGTCGCCGCGGCCTCGGACTCCGGCGGCCGAGTCAGATTCCGCCACAGGTGCAGCCCGGCGAACACGACGGCCACTGCGAGCAGGACGATGCCGAGAACCAGCAGGATGCGCATCGGCCCGAAGTGCGTGCTGTGGCCACTGTGCCCGGCATCTGGAACGGGCGGCGGCGGGGTGCGTACCGGTTCCTGCCGCGCAGAGGGAAACGGGGACGGCCCGTGGTCGGCCCCGTGGCTGCCGCCCGACGAACCGAACCGGTGGAGGCCCAAGATGAGCAGCGGGAGGACCAGTGGTGCGGCCAGCAGGACGCGGCTCACACCATCCGTCAACCGCCGTTCCACCGGGCTGAGTTCCTTGTCGACGCCGACTTTCTCCAGATACTTCCCACGCAACGCGAAACCGCCGAGGACTGACAGCAAGGCAAGGACGACTACGAGGACGGGGTTGCCGCCAAGCGGCCCGCGGCCCTTGACGAACAGCCCCGTGTCGGGCGGCAGCAACATTGCTCCCAGGGCAGTTCCACCCACGACCAGTACCGTCAACGAGGCCTGTGCGGCCCCGATCGAGCCGTGCAGCCGTCGCCCGTCCGCCGTACGCACCCGCCCCACTCCGCACCCCCCTCTGCGAACCGGTAGCTTGGCACACGGGTCGCCGGCGTGTCAGCACGGGGTTACCAGCGGAGGCGGAGCGGGGCCACCTTCTGGCCTTGCAGGGCCAGCTGGCGTTGTCGGACGAGACGGTCGTGATGCTCTGCTTGTTGTTCCAAGGCGTCGAGCTGCTTGTGTGCTGCGCGGTGTGCTTCCTGGTAAGCGGCGAGGTCGGGTTCGGCGTGTTCTCTGTCCCGGAAGGCCGCCAGTTCCTTCTCCGCGATGGCTGCAGCGGTGGCTGCTTCTTCCTCATGGGCGGTGGCTTTGGTGTGCAGGGCGGTTGCCCGGGCGAGGGCAGGGCCGGTGAGGGGGGTGGAGTCGGGAGGCGAGGGGCGCGCCCTGTTCGGGATCGAGATCTGTTCCGGCTTCCTGCTGAGTGCGTTCCGCCAGGCGCAGGACGTCGTTGCGTGCCTGGTCGCGTTGTTTGGCGAGGGTGTTCTTGCGTGCTGCCAGCCCGTCCTCGACGGATCCGAAGCGGTGGGTGTGGAAGAGTCTGCCGCAGTTCTTGGCGGTCGGAAGCGCTTGCCCGCAGGAATTTGGTGAACTCGTTCTGTGGCAGGTGTCGACGTGCACCAGCTCGCCTGGGCGGCTGCGTTCGTAGCGGCGTATCGGCTCGCCGGTCGGCCGGTCCAGCCAGCCCAGACGGTTCAGGCCGTGACGGGTCAGGATCCGGTGCACCGTGGAGGCTGGCAGACCGATGATCGGGCCGATCCTGGCGGGGCCGAGCTTGTGGTCCTGGCGCAGATCGCAGACAGCGGCTTCCGTCTCAGGAGCCGTACGGTGCGCGGTCGACTCAAGCGGTCGAACAGCCCCGGGTCGCCCTCGGCCTGCCACCGTCGCACCCACTTGTAGACGGTCGCCCGCGATATCCCCATCTCTGCGGCCACACGAGCGACCGGACGGCCGGAACAGACACGTTGGATCAACAGCCGCCTGCCATGAACAGTAAGCCGGGCATTACGCTGGGACACGGTGACCTCCGCGCGGTGAAGTCCTACACAGCTCCCCCACACCGGAGGTCTTCGTCATGTTCAGGACCTGCCGAGTGTCAATGACGCTCGTGATCAATACAGCTAGTGTCGTGCGCCGGAAATCCTGGCGTTAAGTTGCTACGGTTTCAGGATGTCGTTTTCGGGACGCTCTTCCGTCGAGTTCGTGTTGACCGCTG
>NZ_JBITIE010000027.1:0-85383 GCF_044458665.1 Streptomyces sp. NPDC050422 | reverse complement strand
GGAACGTCCCGCTTCGCGGCACGTTCCCGAAAACCAGCACGAACCCCTACGAATTAGCTCCGCCAGGGTTGACGAAACAGATAGGGGCACCCCCCAGGCCCGGTGCCCCCCAGGCATCCACTGCCCCTACGGCGGGGACGTGAGTGCGGGAGGGGCATGCGGCGCTGATGCATGTCGTGTTCTCGATTTCTCTGGCCGCTATTGCCTGGACCGCAGGCATCCGCACCTGGGCTTCCTCGCCCTGGACTCGCCGTTGTCGACATACAACGACGCCGACCGCATCCCGGCGAACGTGATCGACCACTTCTACCGCTCGTTCCTGGCCTTCCCCGGCCACGCGATCGGAATACGCGCCTCCGCCCCCGAGGTCCTGGCGCACGCGCGAGTCATCGCATTCAGCGGCAGCGGAGACCGCCCCGGCTTCTTCCCCGCACGATGGACCACTGCCGCCGCTCGGTCATGATCGGTGCGCCGAGCCTGCAGGTGCGCGCGAGCTGGGTCGGTCCCAGGGCCTCGTCGATTCGATGAGCACCTATTGGGCATCGGTTCCGTCTGCCCGAGCGCAGACCATGCAGCAGGCTCCCCACCGCCGCTGATCCCGCCGCGGCGACGACCCGAAGGCATCACGCACGAACTCCGTCAACTCGCCCCGGTCCACATCCCCCGGCTTTGCATCTCAGAGCAGCCACCACCAGGCAATATCACTCAAGGTATTGAAACGGCCCAGTCGGCTGTCAGTGCGACCGGGTGTGCCGCGGCGGCACCGCTTCTGCCGGCAGTGGCGCGCGACGCGGACCCGGGGGACGCTGAGCGGGGGACTGGACCGAGGAGGAGCATATGACCGACGAGCGGATACCTGGCATCGATCCGGGCGTCCCGCCGAGCGGTGACGGCTGCGAGGAATGCCTGGCGGGTACCGACCCCGGCTGGTGGTACCACCTGCGCCGTTGCGCCGCCTGCGGACGCATCGGCTGCTGCGACTCCTCCCCGGCGCAGCACGCCACACGACACGCCCGCGAGTCCGGGCACGCCTTCCTGACCAGCTTCGAACCGGGCGAGGACTGGTTCTGGAACACCGGGACCCAGGAGTACTACGACGGCCCCGCCCTGGCCCCGCCCAGTTCGCACCCGGCCGCCCAGCCCGTCCCCGGCCCCGCGGGCAGGGTGCCCAAGAACTGGGAACGACTGCTCCACTAACCCTGTCCGTCGTCGGCTGTCGCCTTCGGCCTGACCCCATCGACACACTGGGAGGCTCTCCGTGAGCGAACGTCGCAATGGGTGGCCGACGCTGGTCCATGAGGATCTGGCGTCCATGATCGGATACGTCAACCGGGTGGTACAGGTCGCAGGCAAGTACACCCTCGACGAGCCCTTCGAAGTCGGCTGGGGAAACGTCGTCCTCGACGTCACCCCCCGCGGGCTCAGGACACCGACGTTTCGGCAGCGAGGAGTGACCTTCACGGTGCACTGCCGCCTGCTCGACGGCGACGTGGTCATCGAGGCCGACGCGGGCTCGCGGACGGTGCCCTTGTCAAAGGGATCAGTCGCCACGTTCTATGCGGCGTTCCGCGATGCAGCGGCCGAGCTGGGCATACACCGGCCGCGTACCTTGCTGATCTGTGAGATTCCAGATTGTGCGCCGACTTTCGAGGTCGATCACGTCGAACGGGGCTGGGATCCTGGCGCGGCTGTGCTGATGTGGGAGGCGTTGAACCTCGCCGCCGACGGGCTCGAAACGTGGCAGGCGCCCTTCCTCGGGCACCGCCCCCGGGTCGGTGTGATGTGGGGCGGCTTCGACCTGTCCGCCACGCGGCACCGGGTGCAGCCCACCGAGCCACCGCCCAATCGTCCGACGTTCATGCAGAACGCCCAGCTCGAGGGGTACGTGGCGGTGGGATTTTCCTTCGGGGATGCCACGGCGCCCAGCCCCGGTATGTACGCCTACATCTGGCCTCAGCCGGACGGCCTCGAAGGCCGGTCCTGGGGTGTCGACGGAGCTGTCTGGAACGCCGATGCCGGTCTAGCCCTTCTGCCGTGGGACAAACTCAGGGAGGCTGCCGACCCGCATCAGGCCATCGTGGCGTTTGGTGACGCCGTCTACGACGCCGCTGTCGAGCTGGGAGGCTGGCCGTCCGACCTCATCGGGCCCCGCGTCGACGGTTGGTACATGAGTAGGACACCGCCGAAGGTCGTTCGGGCCCAGCACCACTGAGCTCAGCTAGGCCGTTTCGTTTGGATCAGTCGGTCGTTGGTCCGGGTATGCCGTTAACGGATGCTCAGTGGGCGCGGATTGAGCCGCTACTACCGGACCGGGTTCCCAAGCGGGGCGGCCGGTGGCGGGATCACCGAGAGGTGATCGACGCGATCGCCTTCAAGTTCCAGACCGGAACGCAGTGGGTGCACCTGCCCTCGAAGTACTGGAGAGGCGTGTACAACCGCCTGCGGATGTGGGCCCTCGACGGGACATGGGAGCGGGTGTTCACCGCGTTGATGGCCCGGGCCGACGCCGAGGAGGACCTGACCTGGGCGGTCTCGGTCGACTCCACGATTGTGCGCGCTCACCAGCACGCTGCCGGGGCCCGCAAAAAGAGGCCCCGGTCGGCAAACCGGCAGACCACGCCATCGGCCGCTCCCGCGGTGGACTGACCACCAAGATCCATCTGGCGGCCGATACCCGCTGCCGGCCTTTGGCGTTCGTGCTCACCGCAGGCCAAGCCGGTGACGCGCCGACCATTCCCGATGTCATGGCTCGCCTGCGCGTTCCTCGACGCCGCGGTCGACCCCGCACGAGACCGGACGTGATCCTGGCGGACAAGGCATACTCCTCCCGTGCAATCCGCGACCATCTGCGCAAGCGCGGCATCCGGGCGGTGATCCCCATCCCGGCGGACCAGCGAGGCCACCGGCTGCGCCGGGGCAGCCGGGGCGGCAGACCGCCAGTGTTCGACCGTGAGGCATACAAGCAGCGCAACACGGTCGAGCGGTGCATCAACCGCCTCAAGCAGTGGCGCGGTATCGCTACCCGTTACGAGAAGACGGCAACGATCTATCTGGCCGGACTCCACGTCGCCGGCATCTTCCTGTGGTCCGCCCGCTGATCCAGAGGAAAACCCCTCGTCCGCACGCTGAAGCGGGCCGGGTGCGATCAGCTCGCGGCGCGGTGAACGATGGACTGGCCGTCGGTGGCGGTGATGTCGATGCCGGTCAAGTCCACGTCACCGACGCCTACCCGGACCGCGTCCGCCCCCCGCCCCGCTGCGTGGATGCCGCCGGTGACCGTCAGGCTCCCCAGCTCACCGTCGATCTCGACCGTCGTCAGGCGGTCCCCGGTCGTGGCGATGCGCCCGCCGACCGTGGCCGTACCGATCCGGCCGCCCGGCTTGACGCTCAGGGCCATGGCGGCCAGCTCCACCTGCACGCCCCGTACCAGGCTGAGTCCGATACCTCCGGAAGTGGTCAGGTCCCCACGCACTTCCAGCCGCGGCAGCTCCTTGCTGACCTGGATACCCACCGAGCCGTCACCCGTGGTGGCGATCGAATCGAACGACGCGCGTTCGAGGGACCCGTCATAGACGTTGAAGCCCCGCGCCCCGGTACCATGAGTGGTGATCGGGGCCTGTACGTCGAGGCTGCCCAGGGCGCCGAAGTTGACGAACCCGATCCCGCTGGGGCCGTGCGAGGTCACCGGCGCGGTCGCCGTCCACGTCCGCACCCGCCCCCAGTTGTCCAGCACCATGTCGTTCTGCCCGTACGTGGTGACCGGTCCGGCGTTGAGCACGTGGTCGACCACAGCACCCGAGATGACGAACACCCCGCCGCTGATCAGGTCCGGTGTCCCGGCGGGGATACCGCCGTCGGTGTGGATCTCCCCGGTCCGCAGCGTGCTCACCCGCACTGTGCCCCCGTCTGCGGTCCCGCCCCAGTCGCCATGCCCGCCGACGAAGACGCCGCTGCCGCGCACCGGACGCTCGGCGCTGCCGGCACTCACCCCGAGCAGCTCCGCGGTAATCTCCACCGCCGGGTCGGGCTGCTGGTTCCACAGCGTGAAGCCACCCTGCAGCGCATCGACACCGAAGCCGTGCGGACGCTGGACGCGTCCGCGCACGTCAGCCGCCTCCACGACCACGTCGGCCACTGCCACGTGTCCCGAGCGCACGGCGTCCCGGGCGAGCAGCAGTACCTGGCCCGTGGTGCGTACCCCACGCAGTGCGAGAGTGCCGAAGTCGGCCACGGAGGTGTCGTTGAGGATCGCGGCCTCGTGCTCGGGGCAGTGCACGGTCACGTTCTCCAGGATGTTGTCCCGCGTCAGCCGCACGCCCTTGGCGCCGAACTCCAGAACGCCGCCACGCAGCCGCACTCCCGGAGCGAGCGTGACCATCGGCATTCCGCGGACCACACCGTTGACCTCGATGGCGGGCACCCCGGCCTGGGTCGCCCTCACCAGATCGGCAGCCGTCGACACCGTTGCCCACTCCACCGCAGCCACCTCCCGAGACGCAGTCATATGCCCTTCCTACCGTGTGGTGGCGTGCCCCGCATGTTGCGGCTGCCCCGCCAGGCTCTGATGCGGTGAGGCATACGGACACCCCACATCGCTCAGCGGGAGTGATCCAAACGAAACGGCCTAGGGCTTAACCACCCCGCTTCGGGTATTGAAGGCAACCACTGTGGTACCCAGCGAACCCGACCATGTGCGGGCCGAGGAGGTCCCCGACCCCGAGGTGACGGAGGGCGCTCTGCTGGTCCAGGGCAATCTGCTGGGGCATCTGCGGCAAGGACGCCGATACTGTGCACCAGGGCAGGGTTACGGTGCGCCCCGCCGGGACAGGACCGGCTGCTGGTGGGACCACGAATCGCTCGGCATCGTGCTGTCGGCGCCGCCGAACAGCGGATTCACCCCCGGAGGCCGGGTGGTGGGAATCGTGCGGCTCCCCGATCCCGTGCGGGTGAGCCCCGTTCGCGCGGGGAGTGGGACTTCTGCCGCAACGGGAAGTACACGAGCGCAGTATCAATGGCCGGCGCGGCTACGGTTCCCAACGCTGGCGCATCGAGCCGGAGTACGCGATCCGGGTGGGCCCGTCGGAGCCGGTCGTACTCGCCCAGCCGAAGCCGTGACGGAAAGGGTGCGTGGGCCGCAGTTCAGCCGCTCTTGCGCCGGCCGGGCCGCCCCCAGCCGTGGTGACGCGAGTCACCTTTCCGGATGCGGACATCCGCAGCCTCCCGCAGGATGGCAGAGGTACGTACGTCCTCGGGAGAAATGTCCTGACCTCGGCCTTCGGAGGGCGACTCACCATGGCAGAACCGGAGCAGCGCAGCATCACCTTGGCCGTGACCGGTGCCGCCGGCACCCGCATTGCCCGGTATGTCCTGGCTGCACTCGACCGCGACGAGCGGGTCGGCCCTATCGACCTGCTGGTGTCGGCCAACGGCCGCCAGCTGATCGCCCACGAGTTCGGTGGCTCGGAGAGTGACGACGTCGTACGGGCCGTGCTCGGCAGGCCGTCGGGCAAGGTGTACGCGTGGGATCCCGACGACTGGGCCGGGCCGTTGAGCTCGGGCAGTTACCCCAGTTGGGGCATGATCGTCGTGCCGTGTGCGCTGGGTGCGGTGAGCCGGATCGCGCAGGGGCAGTCGTCGTCGCTCGTGGAGCGGGCCGCGGATGTGTGTCTCAAGGAGCGGCGGCCGCTCGTGCTGTGCGTGCGTGAGACCCCGTTCAACTTGATCCACCTCCGGAACATGACGCAGGCGACGGAGGCCGGGGCGGTCGTTTACCCGATGATCCCGACATACTGCAACATTCCCGAGACGGTTGAGCGGATGTTCGAGGAGTTCACGGCGCCCGGCTCCTGGGCTTCGTCGGCCTGGATCAGACCGACTACTACGCCTGGCGGGAGGGCGGTTCGGCCGCCTCCGCCGAGCGTGCCGGCGCCCGCACCGCCGGCACGAGCGGGCAGTGAGGTCCGCTATGCGACTTGTCATCGGCATGACCGGCGCCAGCGGCGCGCCCATCGGTGTCCGCCTGCTGGAGACCCTGCGCGAACTCGACGGGGTGGAGACCCACTTGGTGCTCTCGAGGTGGGCGCGCGCGACGATCGAGCTGGAGAGCCCCTACCGCCCGCGAGGTCGGCAAACTCACCGACGTGGTGTGTGGGCCGGGGAACCAGGCGGCCGCGATCTCGTCGGGCTCGTATCCGGTGGACGGGATGATCATCGCGCCATGCTCGATGAAGTCAGTCGCGGGCATCAGGACCGGATGCGCGGACGGGCTGATCGGTCGGGCCGTCGACGTCACGCTCAAGGAGCGCCGACGCCTCGTGCTGGCCGCGCGAGACCCCGCTGAGCGAAATCCATTTGGAGAACCTGCTCGCCTGTCGCAGATGGGCGCGGTGGTGCTACCGCCGACGCCCGCCTTCTACACCAACCCTGCCTCGACCGGCGACCTCGTCGAGCACACCGTCGCCCGGATCCTGGACCAGTTCGCGCTGCCCGCGCCGCACACACGGCGCTGGAAGGGGTTGGCCGCCGCGCGCGCCGACCTGAATGCCCTTCCGCAGCCGGGGGACTGACCGGTCGGAGCGGCTTCACCGGCTCGGACGGTACCGCTCCCGGCACCACATGACACACACGGGGCCGCATTCCAACGATGGGTCGGCCCGGGCACGACGCCCTTAACGGAAGAAGGAGCCAACCATGGAGATCACGATCGTCGGTGCGGGCAACATGGCCCGCGGCATCGCCACCCGCGCCCTCGCGGGCGGCCACCGGGTCCGTCTCGTGGACAGCGCCCGAGCCAAGGCGGACGCCCTCGCCGCCGACCTTGGCGCGGGCGCTAGCGGCGCGGACTTCGACGCGCTGGACGGCGCGGACATCGTCGTGCTCGCCCTGCCGTTCGAGGGGGCGAAGGCCGTGGCCCGCGAGCACGCGCGGGCCCTCGCGGAGAAGGTCGTCGTGGACATCTGCAACCCCGTCGACTTCTCCACCTTCGACTCACTCGTCACCCCGCCCGGCATAGCCGCCGTCACCCTGGTCGCGGCCGAGGCGCCACGGGCCCGCTTCGTCAAGGCCTTCAACACGACCTTTGCGGGCACGCTAGTGGCGGGCGAGGTGGCCGGGCAGCCCCTGGATGTGTTCCTCGCAGCGGACGACGACGCTGCGAAGGCGACAGTCACCGAACTCGTCAAGAGCGGCGGCCTGCGCCCCATCGACGCCGGACCGCTGCGCCGCGCCCTGGAGCTGGAGGCCTTCCAATTCCTGCACATGACGCTGCAGGACCGGCTCGGCCTGAACTGGTCCAGCGCGATCAAGATTCTTACCCAACGCTGAGGTGTCCCCATGTGTCTGACGTGTCCGAACAGACTGCCCCTGTAAGGGACTTGCGCTCCGTCCTGGACCGGCTGAAGAACTACCCCGGCCAGTTGCACACCACCGACCACCCGATCGATCCGATGGGCGAACTCGCCGGTGTCTACAAGCGGGTGGGCGCGGGCGGTACCGTCGAGCGCCCCACCCAGCTCGGCCCGGCCATGATGTTCGAGAACGTGAAGGGCTACCCGGGCGTCCGCATCGTGGTCGGCCTGCTGGCCAGCCGCGAACGCGTCGGCATCATGCTGGAGTCGGAGCCGCACAAGCTCACCCAGTGGATGGCCGAGGCGGTGCGCAACCCGATCGAGCCGGTCCTTCGCCACCGCCGACGCGGCTCCCTGCCAGGAGGTCGTACACAAGGCCGACGACGACGGCTTCGACATCCGGATACTGCTGCCCGCGCCCAATGGAGATCTCGTCCTTGCCCTGCACGCACAGCCGGTGAATGGTCACGTCGGTGTGGCCGGTCTCCGGGGCCGAGCCGAGTACCAGGGCCTCGCAGAAGTATGGGCCCGCGTCCTCGTCGGTGTTGGTGAAAGCGGGCCTGGGCAACGTCGACCCCGACGGGATACACACGCTGCACCGGCACCGCTCGTAGCGGGAGGAGAACAGCCGAGAACGAACAGATTCGCTGCTTCGGGTTCGAACGCTCAGGTCAGTTCGCCGGTCAGGAACTGGGCGCGGCCGTATCCGAAGGACCAGTCCTCGTCGCCGTTTTCACTGACGGAGACCACCAGATCGGCAGGGTCCAGATGGCAGTTGCGGGTGAGGTTGTGCGACAGCAGCGCGTAGAATCGCTCCTTCTTTGCGCGGTCGCGCCTCTGACTGACCATGTGCATGATCGCCACCCGCGAGGTGCGGGCAATCCCGAGGCCCGTATCCAGTGCGATGATCTCGTTGACCGGGTGGCTGCGCACAACCTGGTAGCGGTCGTCCGTCGGTGCCCTCGAAGGCTTCTACGAGACTCGTGGACGGCGTCGAGTAAAGTCCGGATTTCGGCCGGCGAGCGACCTTCAACGATGTCTAGGTACACAAGTGGCATCTCGGGTCCTCCGATCAGGCAATGTGAGGGGTCCGAGTGCACCGCGCCACAGTGACCGGCCCCATCGCTCAGCAGGCAGTGGCGCTCGCTGCTGGCTGAGTGTGAGGAACCGCCCGCGCAACTCCGCCGGGGAGACCTGCCCGGGACCGCGGTCCTCGTGTTCGCCCCCGGCTACGTGGCGCTTCTGATCGGCCGCATCGTCCTTGGCCTGGCGGTCGGTGCGGCCTCAGTGACCATCCCCACCCGCTGCTGCCATGTGCGACGGGCGGGCGGCCGCGCACCGTGGTTCGCTGACGGAAGGCAGGAGGTGTGGGTGCGTGAGCGGCTGGTTGTCACCGGAGAAGGTGGCTGAGGTGACGCGGGCGCTGGACCTGACCGGGGTCTTCGTCAACGGCGTGCTCGGCGGGGTGCTGGCCCGGGGCCGTCATCTGGACCTGTTCGGCTTCCTCACGATCGGCATCGTCTCGGGCCTGGGTGGCGGCGTCATCCGCGACACTCTGCTGCAGCACGGCACCCCGGTGGCTCTGACCGATTACACGTACCTGGCGACCGCCGCCGCCGGGACAATGCTGGCGTTCGTCCTCGACCTGAGCCGCCAGACCTCCGGTCCGGCGTTCGACCTGCTCGACGGCGTGGCGATCAGCGTCTGAGCGGTCGCCGCTGGACCGTAGGACGCACCATGTCCTGGCTCGCCGGCTGCCGCCGTCTCCACCGACGCTACGAGCCGAAGCCGACCAATTCCTCGCCTTCACGAGCATCGCCTGCACCCTCATTTGCTACCGAAGGCTCACCAATTGAGAGGACTTCTAAGACGGCGTTCTATGTGGTGAGTTGGGTATGCGCTGCCCATGGTGCAGGGGACGTGGAGTTGGATTGTTCCGGATGGGCTGTGGGAGATCGCCATGCCATTGATTCCGGAGGGCCGGGTACGGCCGCAGGGTGGTGGCACCGCAAACACGCCTGATGAGACGCTGTTTGCGGCGATCATCTGTGTGCTGGTCAGTGGGTGTTCCTGGCGGGCGCTGCCGCCGTGTTTCGGGGTGTCGAAGTCTACGGTTCAACGGCGGTTCATGATCTGGTCGAGAGCCGGTGTGTGGGGCCGTCTCCACGAGGCAGTCCTGCACCGGCTGGACGATGCCGGCATCATCGACGTCTCACGCGTCGTCCTGGACTCCGCGCACGTGCGGGCAAAAAAGGGGGCGAACACGCAGGTCCGAGCCCCGTGGACCGAGGTAAACCGAGTTCCAAGATGCACGTCCTGCCGGACGCGAACGGACTGCCTCTGGTCGTCGGCATCTCCGCCGCGAACGTCCACGACAGCCTCGCACTGAAGCCCATGGTGAAGGGTCACCAAACGAGACACGACCCGCACCGCGGTCGCTACTTCAAGCCCCAACGCCTCCATGCCGACAAGGCTTACGACGTCCCCCACCTGAGGAAATGGTTATGGGGCAAGCACATCGGCGTCCGCATCGCCCGCAAGGGCATCGAGTCCAGCGAACGACTCGGTCGCCGCAGATGGGTAATCGAGCGGACCATGTCATGGCTCTCCGGCTACCGCAGACTCAGCCCCCGCTACGAACGCCAACCAGGCAACTACCTGGCCCTTCTCGGACTCGCCGCCGCACTCTGCTGCTACAAACGACTCATCCGACTCACCACATAGGACGCCGTCTAAGCGTCGTTCGCCATCGGGTTTCGCGAGCCGGATCAGGGAAGCGACCACCAGGACCTGCGCGCAGGTGGCCAGTGTCGGCTGGAGCACCGGTGCGAAGCGGGCGCTGTGGATGCCCGGAACATCCTGGGCGACCGTGCACTCGGCTCTGACGATGCGGCGCACGGCGGCCAGGACGTCTTTGCGGGTGCCCTCGTCGTAGGTGCGCACATTGAGCTGGATCTCGGCGGAATCCGGGATCACGTTGCCGGTCGTACCCGCGTGGATGGAACCCACCGTCAGCACTGCGGGCTGAGTGGCGGCGAGCTCCCGGGAGACGACCGTGTGGAGGCGGACCACGACCATCGAAGCCATGACGACCTGCACGTCCGCGCCCACGTTCTGCTGGATCTGCTCGGCCGCCGAGGTGCCGGGGGTGTCGACAGCGAGTCCATGGTGGTGAAATCGCCGGGGTTGGAGAGGTCGGCCCTGGCAAACTTCGAGACCTCGAGGGCGGCGTCGTACGGCAGAGTGAACACGGTCAGTTCGGCCTGCCCGATCGAGGAGGCGATGCAACGACGCCGTCCGGGAAGCGCTTGTTCAACTCGTCGGCGACCGGTGCGGGCTGGCGGCTCTGGGATTGACGAGGCGCACGGCATGGCCGCCGGTGAGTGCTCGGACGGCGATGCTCCGGCCCATGTTGCCGCTTCCCACCATGTTGATTTTCATGGTTGCCCCTTCCGCCTCGGGCATATCGGGCGTGCTTTCGACGTTGCACCCGTGCCGCCGGTGTCAGGCTTGGAGGTCAACGACGACCTTCACGTCGTCGCTGCGCTTGTGCAGCGCGTCGGCGAAACCGCTCATCGGTACCCGGCGGGTGATGAGACGATCCAACCAGCGAGGGTCGGCCTTGGCGAGGGCAGCGGCGGCCTGTTCGTAGTGTCGGCGGCCGGCGTTGACGGAGCCGAAGACGACACCGTTCTCCAGCACCATTTCCCGGGCGGTCGCGTCCAGGTCCACGGCAACCTTCCGGCTGCCGGAGGAGATCCCCGTCAGGCAGATGACGGCGCCGGCCCCGACTACTTCCGTCAGTGCGTAGACGAGTGAACCAGCACCGGTGCACTCGATGACGACGTCGGGTTCCAGGCCGATGTCCCGGACGTCGCCGGTGTGGAATGTTCCACCGAGGTCGGCGACGAGCTGTGGTTTGGGTCCGCTGTCGTTGAGGTCGAGGACGTGTACTTCCAGGCCTCGTTGGACACCGAGCATGGCGGCGAACAGGCCGATCGGCCCGGCGCCGGTGACGAGGGCAACCTTGGGCTTCCAGGAGGACCGGGTCAGGATGCGTTCGGTCTGTTCCCATGCCTTGGCGAGTACCGAGACGGGCTCCAGCAGGACTCCCCGGTCGCCGAGGGCGGGGTCGAGCTTGACCGCGTACTGCGGTTCACTGCGCCACCGCTGGGACCCGAAGCCGTTCAGCTCTTTGATGCCGCGTTCGGTGTAGAGGCCGTTGCGGCAGAAGTCCCACTCGCCCACTGAACAGGGCCCGCAGGGTACGGGGTCGGGGCGTCGCACGATGCCGGCGACCAGGTCTCCTGGTGCGAATCCGCTGTCCGTCGGTGCTTCAAGCACCTTTCCCAGGGATTCGTGCCCGATGAGCAGACGCTTCTGTCCGGGCGGCGGCGCACCGTAGCCTTTGTCGACGATGTCGATGTCGGTACCGCAGATGCCGAGGAGCTGGCCCTCGACGAGCAACGATCCGTGCTCCGGGCCTGGTTCGTCGACGTTGCTGATCTTCACCTCGGGCTCGCCGGGTACGACAGTGATGGCCTTCATATCCACGTCCTCCTTGCATACGCGGTGCGCGGCACCCCGTGAGTCGGTGTGTCGAACTCAGTCGTAGGGGTCGATGCCCCAACGCGAACGGTGCGTTTGCCCTACCTGCAAAGTGATCAGCCCGGCACCTGAGTGGAACGCGTCCGGCGCGCAGGTCATCGGCTCCACGCCCAGCCCCGTGCGCCTGCGGCCTGCTTCCGGCAACGAGTCACCCGTGAAGATCTCCAGATACGGATACGTCTCGTCCGCCCACAGCGCAACGGCAGAGCCGTCGGGGTTCGCCAGCCTCACCCGAGCACGGCCGAACTCGTCGCGGTGCAGGTCCGTGTAGGCCACGTCTATCTGCCGGTCGCCGAGCGGTTGTTGTACGCGCAGGTCATAGGCTGTCCCATCCACCAGCTGTCGGCCGGTGGGAATTCCGGCTTCGTCGACAGGCAGGTAGACCGAGCCGGGCACCTGGACGTGTGCCGTGTCGATGCTCCGTGTCGCCGCGGCGAGGTAGGGGTGCGCTCCCGTTCCGTAGGGGCATGCGGTCGGACCGAGGTTGGTCGTCGTGGTAGTCACGGTGAGGCCGTGGTCGTCCAGGGCGTAACCGATGCGGCACTCCAGTGTCCATGGCCATCCGGGGCAGGGATGGAGGGTGTGGCCGAACGATGCCCCGTCCACGTGGCTCTCCTGACACTGCCAGGAAGCCCACCGGGTCAGGCCGTGGATGGCACCCAGAGCCTCTGGCTCGGTGAGGTCCAGCTGATGCGGGGTACCCGCCCAGTTGTAGGAGCCGCTACGGATCCGGTTCGGCCAAGGGATCATGGAGTGTCCGCGGGCGCCCGTGCACATCTCGGCGCGGGAGTATCCGTCGATGACCTGCCGGGTTCCGACCGCGTACGAACGCAGGCCGGCTCCGACTTCGGTGAGCTGCACGTCCTGCTCGCCGTGGTGAATCAGGTGCTGGCTTCCCGACGACAGGGGTATCATCTCGGCCTCCCGGGGCTCACTCTCCCCGTACATACGGCTCTCCGGTCCGTCCGGGCTGTCCAGCCTGCCGATCTGGCCAGACCGCTGACTCACAGGCGGCATGGCCGGCCACGCCGCAGTTTCACGCTAATGCCATTCCACCGTGCTGTCGCGATCAGCCAATCCTGCGCAGGCCGGCATTGCCCCACCGCTCGCCGAGGAGCCGCGGTACCTCCATCCTGAAGGGGAAGTCCTGCCGCGCGTGGCAACGGAATGGAGGGACGTGAATATGGGCCCTATCGCGGTGTTGTTCGACATCGATGAAACGTTGGTCCACACCGGCGGTTCGGGGGCACGCAGCTGGGCCCGGGCGTTCGAGCAACTGCACGGTGTGTCGGCCGATATCGGTCAGCACACCTCGGCCGGTGAGACCGATCCGCAGGTCGGCCGGAAGACATTTCGCGGGGTGCTCGGCCGGGACGCCGGCCCTGACGAGATGAACCGGTTGTTCGCCGCCTACCTCTCGCACCTGGCGGACGACGTCTGGCGGTCCGATGGCTACCGGATCCTGGAAGGCGCCGAGGACATCCTGCAGCGGATGGCGGACGCCGGCGTCATTCTGGGCCTGACGTCGGGGGCTATGGAGGGCGCGGCCAGGACGAAGCTGGAACCGGGCAGGCTCGGCCGCTACTTCCTGTTCGGCGCCTACGGCTCGGACTCCCCGGACCGGGGCGAGGTGACGAGGATGGCTGTCGAAAAAGCTGCCCGGCTGCATGGACAGGCTCTCGGCCGGGACGAGGTGTACGTAGTGGGCGACACGCCGCGAGACATCAAGGCGGCGCACGCGGCGAACGCGACGGCGATAGGGGTCGCAAGCGGCCACTACAGCGCGAACGAGCTGCGTGCCGCGAAGGCCGACCACGTGCTCCATTCCCTGACGGAGCCGTTCCCGGGCCTGTGACAGGGGGTTGCGGCCGCTGTCATGGAGAGCCCTCCCGCTCCGCGCTCCCTCCGTGGGAACCGGTGGTCCCCGACCGCAGCGAGCTCTCGATCGTCGTGAGCCGCTCCTCCAGCCTGGCAATGTCACCACGGCTCGCCTGCGTCTTGGACGGTTTGAGCACGATGACCAGTTGGCCATCCGGCTCCAGACGCCCCAGGGCGACATCATCGACCGCCTCGCCCTGCTGCAGTCGCACCGCGTGTTCGAGCTCCGACGTGCGCAGCGCCAGGCGCTTGGACGCGCTCTTCGAGATCGAGCCGTCCTTGATGACGGTCGTGGAGGTGCCCTCCACGATGCGGGCCGCGCGCGAGTCAACAGCCAGCCAGCGGTTCAGCAAGGCATTCAGGGCGACCAGCGTGACGGCGCCGATCACCCCGCCCAGCAGGCTGTCATCCTTTCCGATGATGGCGTTCTGTACGACATTGGAAAGGAGGAAGATCACGACAAAGTCGAACGTATTCAGATTGGCCAGGCCACGTTTACCGCTAAAGCGGAACAGCGCCACGATGACCACGTAGACGAGGACAGTACGCAGCACCTTTTCCGCGATCGGGACCTGAATACCCAACATGTCATGCCACACGGATGCTCCTCGGCGAGTCGTCGACGCGGACACTGCGACCGCAATGGGCGACCCATCGTGCCCTGCCCGGGCGGCGATCCGCCGCCTCCACGGCAGCCTGTCGATGTGGCGGATGCGTATGGGCGTAGTCGCCGAGACGACGCAGGCGGGGCAGCGTTCACAACGAACGATCATGAGGACCGGTACGGATGCTCGGGCCGCATGGAGGCGTCCCAGCACGTACATCGTCGGCGAGCGACCAGGCACCCGCCGAGCAACGGGGCCGGTGGACTGACAGAGATGCGGGACGGTCCGCAGAGAAACGCCGATCGCCTTCGAGTGCGCGCCGCGTCAGGACCAGCCGGCGGCCGATGTCATCGCGGTCGGTCGCCGTCCCTGTAGCCCATCTGAATGACCCGAGGGCCGGACGGAGCGCGGCCACACCCTCGGGGGAGCCGGTCCGGCTTAGCGTGAGGAACCCACTCCCGCGCGACCCCGATGGAGCACCCTATGACCACGCCTGCCCTCGCCGACCTGACCGGTACGTACGTGCTGGATCCCGCGCACACCCGGATCGGCTTCGTAGCGCGGCACGCGATGATCACCAAGGTGCGCGGCTCGTTCCACGAGATCGAGGGCACTCTGCACCTGGACGGGTCCGACCCGGCCAAGTCGAGTGCATCGGTCTCCATCCAGGCCGACAGCATCGACAGCGGTAACGGCGACCGCGATGGACACCTGCGTACGAACGACTTCCTGGACGCCCCCAACCACCCCAAGATCACCTTCACCTCCACCAAGGCCGAGCAGGTGGACGACACCCACTTCCGGCTGACCGGAGACCTGACGATCAAGGGCACCAGCAAGCCGATCAGTATCGACTTCGAGTTCACCGGTGCTGCCCAGGACCCCTTCGGTAACCAGCGGGTGGGCTTCGAGGGCACCGTCACCATCAGCCGCAAGGAGTACGGCCTGACGTGGAACGCCGCTCTTGAAGGCGGCGGTGTTCTGGTAGGAGACAAAGTGGTCATGGAGTTCGATATCTCCGCGATCAAGCAGGCGTGACCGACAAGGGCAACGGGCGAGGCTTCGAGGGTGTCCCGGTTTGCCGGGCGGTCGGCCCCCATACCCGTCGTCGGCGGCCGTGCAGGCGTACCTCCAACCGGAGTGGCGCGGGTAACGGCGCCCCTCTCGTACAGAATGGGACGGGATTGCCATCAAGGGCGAAGGACCTGCCCAGCGCGCCCTGCACCCGCACCGGCTTCAGCGGTCCTGCGGCGGCCCACAGTGCAGCCAGCACGGACGCCTCCGGCCCGCCCGACGGTCATCGCCCCGGGCCCCGGGCCCGGACTGTACTGGCACTCGCCGCCCCGCTCGTCGCGCGGCGCAGCGACAGCAGGCTGTGCTCCCTCGTTGCCCGGTGATGAACGGCCCTGCCCCGATCGGCTCGCCAGGCAGGTGGTGTGCTCCGGGCTGTGATTCCTTTCGTCCCAGGGATTGCTCGAATGTCCGGGCGCTGAAGAAGGTAGGAATTCGGCATGGTGCAGGGATTTTCCAGGGAACCGGGGACCGAGGGCCTTCTTTCAGAGATTCCCCCGGAAGGTGTGCGGAAGGTTCGCCTCTGGGCACTTTTCATCGCGCTCGGCGGATTCCTTTTCGGCTTCGACACGGGTGTCGTATCCGGGGCGCTGCTGTACATCAAGAATGACTTCCACCTCAATTCTTTCGAGCAGAGCAGCATTGTCAGTGTGTTGCTTATCGGCGCGATGCTCGGAGCCATGGGGGCGGGGCGGATGGCGGACCGGCTGGGCCGCAGGAAAACGTTGGCGATCGAGGGGCTGGTATTCATCGGCGGGACCGCGATTCTCGTGTTCGCTCCCGGCTACGTGACGCTCCTGATCGGCCGCATCGTTCTCGGCCTGGCGGTCGGTGCGGCCTCGGCGACCGTTCCCATCTATCTCTCGGAGGTCTCCCCGACGGAGTTGCGCGGGCGGTTCCTCACACTCAACCAGCTCATGATCACGATCGGCATCCTGATTTCATACCTCGTCAGCCTCGCCTTTTCCAGCAGTGGCCAGTGGCGTGCCATGTTCGCCGTGGGTGCGATCCCGGCTCTGCTGATGATTGCGGGAACGGTGTGGCTGCTGCCCGAATCGCCGCAGTGGCTGATCCTCAAGGGCCGGGTGGACAAGGCCCGGAAGGTCATCGAATCGGTCAGCAACGAGGAACGGGCAACGCATCTGATCGAGCGCGCCCAGCAGGGCCGCCCGGACGAGAAGCAGGGCGAAGCTCAGAAAAAGAACTGGCGGACCCTGCTGGCGCCCCGTGTCCGGCCCGCGCTGATCGTGGGTCTCACGCTGGCGGCCACGCAGCAGTTCGGCGGAATCAACACGATCATTTACTACGCACCGACCCTCATCGAGAAAACCGGTCTCTCGGCGTCGAATTCAATCTTCTATTCGGTGGCGATCGGGGTCATCAACCTGGTCATGACGATCGTGTCCATCAAGCTGATCGACCGAATGGGGCGCCGCCCACTGCTGCTCATTTCGCTGACGGGCATGCTGGCGATGCTCGTTCTGCTGGGATTCTCGTACGTAGTGGGCATGAACTCATTGCTGTCACTGCTGTTCATGGTGCTCTACATCGCCTTCTTCGCCGTTGGACTCGGCCCGGTGTTCTGGGTGCTCATCGGTGAGATCTTCCCGTCCTCGGCTCGCGCTGCCGGTTCGAGCGCGTCCACCGCCGTGAACTGGGCATCGAACTTCGTGGTCAGCCTAGTGTTCCTGCCGCTCGCCAATGTGATCGGCCAGGGCGAGACATTCTGGATCTTCGCTGTGGTCGTCGCGTTCACCCTGTGGTTCGTCGGCCGCTATGTGCCCGAGACCCGCGACCGTGAATTCAACGAGGTGGACACCGCTCTGCAATCCCGCTTCGGCAGGAACCCGCAGGCCGGTCCGGCATCGAGCTGACGCCGGCCCGTGGATGCGCACGATGGGGTGCGTCGGCGGCTCCGCGCCGCGGTGCGTGAGGTTCCCGCTGCCCGGGAGCGTGTCAGGGCCGGCCTCTGGCCGGTCCTCCAGCAGACGGGCGCGGCAACGGTGGCGTGGCTGATCGCGAGACACCTCGTGCAACACCACGAGCCGCTCTTCGCACCGGTGGCGGCCGTCGTCGCGCTCAACGCCTCACGGGGCGAGCGCGGTGCGAACGCCGTGCGTCTGTTGCTCGGGGTCGTTATCGGCATCCTGATGGCCGAACTCTGGCTCACGGTTCTCGGCAATCATGGATACGGGGCGCTGTCGGTCGCCACCTTCATGGCCATGCTGCTCGCGCTCCTGCTGGGTGGTGAGCGGATCGTGGTTGCACAGGCGGCAGTCAGCGCCATCCTCGCCGTCGCCACCTCGAAGGCGGAAGCCGGGCCCGAACGGCTTACC
Organism: Streptomyces sp. NPDC050422; assembly: GCF_044458665.1. Lineage (NCBI taxonomy): Bacteria > Bacillati > Actinomycetota > Actinomycetes > Kitasatosporales > Streptomycetaceae > Streptomyces > Streptomyces sp. NPDC050422. The sequence continues at coordinate 67,539 of NZ_JBITIE010000027.1, read as the reverse complement.
GACGCGCTGATCGGCGCCGGCGTGGCGCTGCTGACGAGCCAGATCGTGTTTCCAGCGGAGCCCATCGCGCTCCTGCGCCGCGCCGAGGTAACCACTTTGAGAGCCCTCGCCGAGGCGCTGGATCTCGCGGCCCTCGCCCTGCGGCACCGCGATCGCGCGCTCAGCGACCAGGAAGTACTCGACCGCCTGCGTACCGCACGGGAAGAGCTCGTCGACCTCGACAAGACCCGTAGCCGCAGCATCCGGACCGCAGGCCGCTCGCTGATCTGGCGCAAGCGGGGGGCGCCGGCTCTGCGTGAGAGCGTGAGCGCCGGTCAGCTCGTCCTGCTCGGGGGCAGTTGCCTGACGCTCACGCGTACTGCCATGACTGCCCACACAGGTGCCACCCGCCCCAAGCCCGCGACGGCGGACGCGGTGCGTGACCTCTCCCGGGCCGTCGGCGAACTCGGCCTCGTGCTCGGGGATCTGGGCACCCGCCGGAGTGCGGTGGGCATCGCGCTCGGCGTACTGCGCGCGCTGACGGAGCCTGGTAGCGGTCACGACACGTACTCCAACGCCGTCCGCGTCGCGGTGCGGACGGTAGCCATCGACATCATGGTGTTCGCCGGAGTCGACAAGGACAAGGTGGCCGAAGCAGAACGGGCCACTGAGGAGCAGGTCCAGGGGCTGGACGAGCACGTGCCGGCCCCTGTGAGAACCGTACTGTCGGGGCTGTCGCGGTTCAGGAGACGGCACCCGCGCCCAGGCCGGTGACGTCCGAGCCCGGCATCAGGCTTGGACGACTTCGACGGGGGCCGCCGGCACCGTTTGCTGATCGTTTCACAATGCGGCGTGAGGCTCGGAGGGCAGGTGCCAGCCGTCGACGTTCACTAGCGGACTGTGCGGCCACACTGCGAGCGTCGTGGCTGTGTGCTCCAGGTGCGGGGCCGGGGTCTGCTCGAGCACGGCCCGTCAGCTGTGCACCACCCAACGGCCCGCGCTCGCCGCTGGGCGCTCGCGGCGTGACACTGGAACCACCGCCAGACACGCGGGACTCGCCGCAGAGATCAGGAGTGGCCATGACGGACCAACCTCCAGGCCGGCACACCGGGCCGAGGGTCGCGGTGGTTACCGGCGCGGCCAGGGGCATCGGCCGGCAGGCAGCGCTCGCCCTCGCGCGTCAGGGTATCTGGATTGCGGGAATCGACATCGCCGGGCCGGTCAGCCCGATCCTGGACTATCCTCCCGCGACCGCCCAGGATCTCGCGCACACCGGCGACTTGGTGCGCCGGGCCGGCGGCAGATGGCTCGCTGTCGAAGCCGACCAGCGTGACATCGACGCGATCCACGCCGCCGCCGGCCAGATCGAGCACGAGTTCGGCGGCGTGGACATCGTCTTCGCCAACGCCGGGATCCAGGCGTTCAAGCCGCTGCTGGAGATGAACGACGCGGACTGGCAGGACCAGATCGACGTAAACCTCAACGGCACCGCGAACATCCTGCGGGTCTTCGCGCCCCTACTTGTGCACCGTGGCGCGGGGCGGATCATCGTCACCTCTTCGACCCAGGGCCAGCACGGTACGCTGAACGGATCCGCCTACTCGGCCTCCAAGTGGGCACTGATCGGGCTGGTGAAGTCCGCCGCCCTCGAGCTCGGCCCGCATGGAATCACCGTCAACGCCCTCATCCCCGGATTGATCAACACGCCTCTGACCAGGCACGAGGACCGCTACGCCCAAGCGATCAGCAACGCCGGGGGCCAACCGAACAAAGACCCGCACCAGGACGAGGCGACCGCCAAGCAGCTGCTCACGACCAAGAGCCCACTCGGGGTGCCCTGGATCGATCCAGCTGACGTCGCACCGGTCGTCGTGTTCCTCGCCTCGGAACACGCCCGGATGGTCAGCGGCGCCTCATTCGCCGTCACCGCAGGCGACAGCGCAACCATCACTGCCTGACCCCCGAACGCACGCCGCAATTGGTCGCGCCGAATCACGATGTACAGCCCGGCCTTTGACATCTGCGGCATGAGCAGGGCCTTCCTTCAGGAGCGGGTCTGCACGCCGACCGGCGGGACATGCAGCCAATCCAAGGTTGATGGGCGGCGTGGAGGGCGGCGCATCATGCTGCACGGTCTTGATCAGCACGCTGAAGGCCAACACCACCAGAGTGATCAGGACGATGATGACCGATTCCATGGCCGCGCCCGCGATCATCGGGTTGAGCAGGCCGAGGACTGCGAGAGGCAGGGCGGCCAGGTTGTAGCCGAAGGCCCAGAACAGGTTGGAGTGGATGGTGGACAGGGTCCGCCGGGCCAGCCGGATCGCGTCCGCCGCGACCCGCAGGTCACCGCGGACCAGGTTCAGTCGGCCGCCTGGATCGCCGCGTCCGTCCCGGTGCCCATGGCCAGCCCGAGGTCGGCCTGGGCCAGCGCAGCGGCGTCGTTGACGCCGTTGCCGACCATAGCCACCGCATGGCTCTTGGCCTGCTGCTCCTTGACCGCGCTCACATTGTCCTCGGGCAGCACCTCAGCGATCACATCCTCGGGGGCGATGCCGACCTCGGCGGCCACGCTCTCGGCCACGGCCCGGTGTCGCCGGTCAGCAGTACCGGGGTCAGGCCCAGCGCGCGCAGCTCGCGATCGCCTGACCGCTCGTCGGTTTGACAGTGTCTGCGGTCTCCAGCACCGCACGGGCGGCGCCGTCCCAGCCGACCGCGATTGCCGTGCGGCCCGCCTCCTCGGCCGTCCGCTTCGCCTCGGCCAGGGGCGCCGGTAGGCGCTGGGACCAGTTCTCCGGCAGGGCCTCACGCCCCGCGAGGACGGCGTGCCCGTCCACGACCCCCTGCACGCCGAGCCCGGAGAGGTTGGTGAAGTCCGCGACGGTGGACGGCGCCGCTTTCTGTAACCAGGTGCACTTCTTCACCAGCGTCGACGTCGCCAAGGACTGGCTCACAGAATACGCCGAGCCGCAGGTCCTGCCCGTCGCTGACGCCTACACCGTCGGATGCCCCTCATCGAACAGACCCTCTCTGGTTGCGCCCGAGGTGGTTGTTGCTGAGCGGGACCGACGCCGAGGGCTTGGAATCGCGCCGGGAACGGTCCGGAGGGGCGATGGGTGGGGAAGGAGGGTGGCCATGGCCGAGGTTTATACGTCGTCGATGATGCTCACCCCGCGGGAGCAGGACAAGTTGGCGATTTACCAAATAGCGGAGATCGCCCGGCGGCGGCAGGCCCGCGGGGTCAAGCTCAACGTGCCCGAATCGATCGCGCTGATCTGTGAGGCGGCGCTCGAGGCGGCCCGGGACGGCAAGTCCGTGCCAGAGGCAACCTCGATCGGGGAGCAGCTGCTGTCGGCCGACCAGGTGATGGATGGGGTGGCCGAGGTTGTCACACAGGTCCAGGTCGAGGGCACGTTCGACGACGGCACCCAGCTGGTGACCTGTGTCAACCCGATCACCCACACCACAAAGGACACGCAGGACACGGCGCAGGATCAGGCCCGCCATCACAAGTCCGGTTAACGAAAGAAGTGACGATCATGATCGTGGGCCAGACGTTCCTCGCCGACAGCCCTGTGCAGATCAATGCCGGACGCTGGGCGTGTCGCTCCCGGCAGTCCTCCACCAGCTTGTCGAACTCGGCTTTCGGGGGGCGCAGTTCGCCCTGTCCCTTGCCCAGGGCGTCGACGAGTCGGCGCATCTGGTCGAACTCGTGCGTGGCCTGGTCCACGTCCCCGCGCGCCTCGTCGAAGGCATGTCGGGCGACCTTCAACTGCGCTGACGCCGTGGACCGTTGGCCAGCCGAGAGCGCGGCAAGGCCCTCTTGGAAGCGCCGGGTGAGGTCGGTGGCCGCCTCCGGCGTAGGCATGTCGCGATCCGACGGTAGCTGCACGCTGGCTTGGTACGGTGTGTCGCCGATGGTGCCCTCCACGGTGATCGCGTAGTTCTCGTGCATCACTACGCGCATGCGGATCGGCGTGGCCTTCGGTGTCGCGCGCGGCACCCGGACGTTGACCATCTGGATCGGCCGGCCCTCCTGGAACAGCCGCAGCTCCACGTTCTCCACTTCGCCGGGGTGGCGGAAGTCGTAGTCCTTGGCGAAGGGGAGCGTCTGAAGCACGTCGACCAGCGGGAACTGACTGGTCTCGCTGTCCTTGCGCACCTCGATCGTGATGGCCTTGGTGTTCTGCGCGCCGCTGGCGGAGCCTCCGAGCGGCTTGGCGACCTCGGCGCTGGATGCCAGCGGGCGGCCGACGACGGCGCGTTCCACCCCGGCACAGTCGTGGACCGCGAAGGAGAACTCGGTCTCCTACCGGGACGTTCTCGACCCGGCGACCGAAATCGGTGTGCACGCGCACGAGAACCTGTCGCTGTCGGTCGCCAACTCGATGATCGCGGTCGAGGAGGGCGTCACCCGGGTCGACGCCTCGCTCGCCGGTCAGGGCGCGGGCAACACCCCGCTGGAGGCGTTCATCGCCGTTGCGAACCTCAACGGCTGGAACCACGCCTGCGACCTGTTCGCACTGCAGGACGCCGCCGACGACCTGGTCCGCCCGCTCCAGGACCGCCCCGTCCGTGTCGACCGCGAGACGCTGACACTCGGGTACGCGGGGGTGTACGGCTCCTTCCTGCGTCATGCGGAGACAGCTGCGGAGCGATACGGCGTAGACGTCCGTTCCATCCTGGTGGCGGTCGGCGAACGGGGTCTCGTCGGCGGCCAGGAAGACATGATCGTCGACGTGGCGCTGGGTCTGGCCGAGTCCGGCTGACCCACGGGGAGGGACGGCCGGGGCCGACAGTGCCGGCTTACTCGGCCTACGGGGACACGTAGCGGCCCCGGCAGGTGCGTCTTGGGGACCAGTTGGGGACCACACGCCATTCACGATCGTGCACGACAGGTCGTCATGTGCACTCTCTGCGCGCGGATTAAGTCCGCTATGTCTACAAAGTACCCTTACTCTCACTCCTGGGGGTCAGGGGGTCGCAGGTTCAAATCCTGTCGTCCCGACTCGAAAGAGTCGCAGTTCAGGGCTGGTTTGGGAGAAATCCGAAACCAGCCCTGAACCATTTCCGGGGACCGGCATCCTTGACCGGCGTCAGCGGGTCAAGCCCCCGAGGCGAACCCGGACTGTCCTTCCAGTGCTCGGATCGGCGGGCCGTCGGGGAAGGATCCCGAAACCGTCGCGCGCCGGTATGCCGAGACCTGGCTGGAGATGGGCGAAGGCCGCCGGAGCCTCCTCCGGTGAACTCGTCCTGGCCTCCTCCAAGGTCGCGACCGGTGCGGCCGGCGCCTATACCTGGCCTTCAGGTAGGGCCAGTGGATCGCTCTGCTCGGCGTTGTCGTTCACGCCTCACTCCCTGTTCGGAAGATCGCGCTTCGCGGCAGCCGCACCCTATCGTCAGTTTAATTGACGAACAAGTCAATTAAACTGACTATGCCACGGTGGAGTCGAAGCTCGCCGGCGCCCGAGCCACCTGGCGGCTCGGGGCGAACGGGAATCAGAGGCGGGCGGGTCGGCGTGGCCGGGTCTACCGCGCGTAGGGATCGGTGATCTCGCGGAGCTGATCCAGGATCTGGTGCAACAACGTGAAGTTGCGGGTGCCCAGGTAGGCCTTCCACTCCGAGAGGATCTCGTCGAGTGTCGCCGAGGCCACCGCGATCGCCCGCCTGCCGCGTTCCTCGAACACGATCAACCGGGCGCGGCCGTCCGTAGGGTCGGGGATCCGGCGGACGTAGCCGAGGTGTTCCAGCTGGTCGACCAGCACGCCGGCGCTCTGCTTGCTCATTTGTGCCTGGTCGGCGAGGTCTGTGAGGCGTGATCCGTCCGGGGCGACGCGTTGGAACACCCGGCACTGGGCGAGGGTCCAGTCGTCGAACCCGGCGTCCTGCAGGGCCCGGAACATCCGGTCCTCGGTGTACCGGTACGGGATGAACAACGACACCCCTAGATCAACCCGCTGCTCGTCGTCCATACCGCTCTCGACTTCGTCGCCCACCTGATCCCACGAGGTTCACACCCTACGTCAACGCCGCCGGGCCGGATCGCCGTCGGCCCCGGCCGCGGTGGCGCGTGCGCGGCTCCGTGCCCGCCGCGTTCCGCTTGCGCCGTCCGCCCCTCGGCGACCGCACGCCGGCTGCCGTTGCGGTCGGCGCTGCCGTATGTACAGTAGTCAACGTTCCTGACTAATTCAGATGGTGGCTTGTCGAAGGGACGGGCAGCGCGACCCAGGGACCGTTCGCATCCGGAGAAGACAGAGAGAGAACGTAGGTAGCGCGATGACATCGACATCGAGCCTGGCAGGCAAGCGGGTCCTGGTCACCGGAGGCAGCAGCGGTATCGGCGCCGCGATCGTGCGGCGGCTCGCCGCCCAGGGGGCCACGGTCGCGGTCAACTATCGATCCGATCAGGAGGCGGCCGAGGCGCTCGTCGGTGAACTCCGTGACAGCGGGTGTGCCGCGTCGGCCTTCCCTGCCGATATCGGTGACAGGGCGCAGACCCACGAGCTGGTCGGCGCGGTGGTGTCCGAGTTCGGCGGCCTGGACCTGCTGGTCGGCAATGCCGGGGTCGAGCACTTCGGAGCGCTGGAAACCATCACCCAGGCCGACTTCGACCGCGTGTTCCGGACCAACGTGGCCGGTCAGCTGTTCGTCACCCAGGCGGCAGTGGCGGCGATGACCGACGGTGCCCGGATCGTGCTCAGCTCCTCGGTCAGTGTGCGCCTGGCGGTTCGTCAGCATGCTCTGTACGCGGCAAGCAAGGCCGCCGTTCCGGCCATGGTGCGCAATCTCGCTCCCGAGCTGGCCGAGCGGAACATCGCCATCAACGCGGTCGCCCCAGGCGCTACCGCCACCCGCATGGCCGACTATGCCCCCAACTACGTCGATCCCGCCCTCGCCGATGTGCCGTTTCCCGCGCTCATCCGCTCCATGAGCGCACTCGGCCGGTTGGCCCAACCTGACGAAATCGCCGCCGTGGTCGCGTTTCTGCTCTCCCCGGACGCGTCCTTCATCACCGGCACGACCATCGAAGCCGACGGCGGCTGGAACTGACACACCGGCCCATCGCACTCGGCCGTCACGCCAGGGCTTTGAGCGTCAGGCGGGGACGGTCGTATCGGCCGCCCATACGGCGAGTGGGTGTGTCCTCCGGCGCAGCGGGCCGGCCACTCACCCCACGGCACCGGAAACTCACCCACGCCGTAATGCACTCACACACCGAACATTTGTCGAAGGGAAATACCATGTCCACTGTCATCACCGGAGCCTCGGGTCACCTCGGCCGGCTCATCGTCGATCAGCTCCTCGCCGCCGGAACGCCGCCGCAGGAGATCGTGGCCACCGGCCGGGACATCGGCAAACTCGCCGACCTCGCACGGAACGGGGTCACAGTCCGGCGCGCGGACTTTGCCGACCCGGACACCCTCGACGACGCTTTCGCGGGTGCCGACGCGATGGTGTTGGTTTCCACGACGACGGTGGGTGAGCGGTTCGACAACGCCCGCAACGCCATCGACGCGGCGCGCCGGGCAGGTGTCTCCCGCATCGTGTACACCAGCATCCTCAACGCCTCGACCGCGCAGATGAAGCTCGCTGACGCGCATCACCGCACCGAGGAGTACCTGCGTGACAGCGGGTTGCCGTTCGTCATCCTGCGTAACGGCTGGTACCTGGAGAACTACACCGACCAGCTCCCGATGATCACCCAGTACCACGCGCTGCTGGGCAGTGCGCGCGACGGGCGTGTCAGCGCGGCCGGCCGACGTGACCTGGCTGCGGCCGCGGCCGTGGTGCTGACGCAGGGCGGCCACCTCGGTATGACCTACGAACTCGGCGGAACGCCGTTCACGCTGACCGAACTAGCCGCCACGTTCAGCGATGTCCTGGGCACTCACATCGCCTACCGGGACATGCAGGTGGCTGACTACACCGCGACTTTGACGGGTGCCGGGCTGCCTCCGGAGATGGCCGCCGCGCTGGCTGATGCCGATGCCGGGCTGGCCCGCGGAGAACTGTTCACCGACAGTGACGATCTGGTCAGGCTCATCGGCCGGCCGGCGATCACGGCACGTGAAGCCGTCCGGAACACCGCGGCCGTCGAGGGGTCACGGTGAGTACCCCCGGGCCCGGCGTCGACACCCATGAGATGGTGCTGATCCACCGCGTCCTCCGGCGCGAGTTCGGTCAGCTTCCGCGGCTGTTCCGCACCGCGGCCGGTGACCGTGCGCGATCCAAGGTCATCGGTGCGCACGCCCGGGAGATGCTGACTTTCCTCCACACGCACCACACCGGCGAGGACGAGCTGCTCTTTCCGCTGCTGCGTGAGCGAGCAGCCCTCGGCCAGGAGCTGATGCACCGGATGGACGCGCAGCACGCACAGGTCGACGACGCCGTCACGGCCGTCGACGCGGAGTTGTCGGCGTGGACGGCGAGCGCGGACGCTGCCGCGGGCGAGCGGATGGCTGCCCGCATCGATGCCATGATGCCGACACTGATCGAGCACCTGGCCGAGGAGGAGCAGGAAATACTGCCGATCGCCTCCGTCACACTGACGCAGAGCGAATGGGACGCACTCGGTAAGCACGGCATCAGTGCGATCCCCCTCACGCGGAGGCTGGTCATCCTCGGCCACATCACCGAGGAAACCGATGACGTGGAACGGCGACGGTTCATGAAGGTCCTGCCGGCTCCGGCCCGTGTGGCCTACAAGCTGATCGGCCACCGGCGGTTCACCCGCGAAACCCGCGAGATCCGCGGCTGACCCTCCCCACCACCGACACCACACCACCGAGCCCCCGCACCGACCGTGGTGCCGAGCGCCGGCAACACCACCGGCGGACGAGCAGACCAACGCATCGCGTCCTGCCGTCCCGACTGGAGACAGCCGTAGGTCGAGGGCCGGTTCCGGAGACATCCGGAACCGGCCCTCGATCGTCCACGCGCGTCCTCGACCGGGTCGGACGCTTGCGCGCAGTGGGAACTCCTGAGGTCAGAGCTTCTCCGTCAGCAGTTCGTGGATCGTCGCGATGAACGGGTCCGCCCTGTGCACCCGCCGGGTACACATCGCCGCCACCGCGGTACCGGTGTCCGGGCGGAAGCCGAGGAACATCTGCTGACCGAGCGTGGCCCCCGCGTGGAAGAGGACCGGCCCGCGCGCCGACGGATGGCAGAACCAGGTGAGCGTGTGCGTATGGGCGTGCCGCAGTCCGCGCCGCAGCAGTGGGTGCCGTACGTCCGAGAACGCGGCGGCCGGTGGGCGCGTGGGTGCGGCGGTTGCCTGGAGATGCGCCTCCAGGAACGTGAGCAGGTCCGGAGGTGTCGCCCGGACCGCTCCGGCGGCGTTGAAGCCGCCGGTGTCCAGCGCGGGCAGCGGCCGGCCGTCGCGCCGGTGCCCCACGGCGTCGTGCGGCGGCGGGCTCGGGCGCAGCCGCGTGCCGTGCAGGCCCAGCGGGTCCAGCACCTCCTGCTGGAGCAGCGTCTCCCAGGGCGTACCGGTGGCGGCTGCCAGGGTATGGCCGAGTACGGAGACGGCGAAGTTCGAGTAGTGCCAGCGGGTGCCCGGCCGGTGGCGCGGGCGGGCGCGGAGGAAAGCCCGGACGAGGCGGTCTGCCGGGTAGCGGCTGTACGGTGCCGTCGACCACCGGGGCAGCGCCTGCGGGTAGAAATCGGCCGGCAGTGCGCGGAGGCCCGAGGTGTGGGTGATGAGATGGCGCAGGGTGATGGCGTGCACGGAGGGATGCACCGGGCGACCTGGGGCCAGCACTTCGGCCGCCGAGTCCTCGTAGCGCAGGCGGCCCGCCGCGACGAGTGCGGCCAGGAGCAGCCCGGTGAAGGGCTTGGACGCGGAACCGAGCTCGTAGCGGGGTGCGTTGTCCGGCTGCACGCCTCCGTCGCACTGGTAGGTGCGCCGGGACCGGTGGCTGAGTGCGATCACGAGGTCGGGTGCGTCGATGGTCCGGGCCGCATCGGCCAGCAGGCGGGCCCTCTCGCCGTCGCCCCGGGACGGACGGCCGGCGGAGGTTCCCCGGACCTCTTGGGGGGCCGTCACGCCGGGGCCGGGGCCGGGGCCGCGAGGTCCGACAGGGCGCGGGACAGGGCCAGCGCCGAAGCGAACGCCGCCACCAGCGTGGGGTGGTAGACGAGGTCGAAGACGGACTCCTCGTCACCTTCCGGCATGCTGCCCATCACCGGCATCGCGCCGTCCGGCTGCTGGGCCGCGGCGAATCCCTCCCAGGCCGCCGGGTCGAGGGTCGGCTCGGGAAGGCAGGCGTCGACGACGAGCAGTTCACCCAGCAGGTCCCAGCGTCCGAGGTCGAGCCAGTCGTCGAGCCACACCGGCAGCCACAGGGCGAGGTAGTCCGCCACGTCGGCGGGCAGCCCGGCCGGGTTGGCGCCCCAGTCGGTCAGATGGAAGACCGTGTGGGTGATGTCGTATCCGATGTTGCCCTCGACGGTCCACGGCTCGGGCCGTCGGGACAGCCAGGTGCGCCGGTACGCCTCGTCGACCGGCATGCTCGGCTCCACTCCGAAGCGGCGCTCCATGGCGCTGAGTCCGAGCCGGCGCACCGGTACGACCTCCAGTGCGCCCCAGCTGGTCAGCCGGTGGTTCAGCCGGACGGCGGTCTCCAGCGACGGCTCCCGGAACCCCAGCTCCCGGAACGGTACGTAGACCTCCATCGGTACGGGGCAGAGCGGTTCGCGCCGCTGACCGTCGAGCAACCGTCTCCCGGAGCCCAGCAGTTCGTGCCAGGCGTGGTCGAGGAGCTTGCGCGCCAGGTCGGCCTGCCGGGAGCCGGCGACGCCTTCCCGGAAGATGACCTTGCTGATGAGCGCCAGTTCGCCGAGCGGCTTGAACCGGTCCAGGACCCCCACCTCGGGTGGTGGGTCGTCGTCCAGCCGGAACCCTGCCCGGTGCTCGTAGAGCCATCCCAGGGCCCGCGCGCCCACGTCGTGGACCTGCTGGATGCCGCTCATGCGGCAACTCCCTTCGTGCGGCGGGTGCGGAGACCGGTGCGGCTCATACAGCGGCCCCGGTGTCCGCGGTGGTGGCATCCGCCCGGTGCGTGGTGAGCCGCTTGAGGGACAGCGCGGCGGCGAACGCGGTCACCAGGGTGGAGTGATAACAGGCGAGGAAGGGGTACGGGTCCGGCTCCGGGTCCGCGTTGCCCTGCGAGGCCGCTGCCTGTGGCGTCTTTGCCGGAGACGCCGTGGGGCCCGTCTCCGGTACGGCACCGCTCGGGGCCTGCGCGGCGGCGAGCGCGGGCCAGGCCGCGTCCAGCAGGTCGGTGGGCGGCGGCCCCGGAAGTGCCGCGGCGACCGCGAGCAGTTCGCCGGTCAGGTCCCACTGCAAGCTCTCCAGACATCCGTCGATCCAGGGCGGCAGCCAGGCCCGCAGATAGGCGTCGATGCCGGCGGGCATCCGCTCGGGAACACAGCACCAGTCCGTGATGTGGAAGACGGTGTGGGTCAGCGCGTATCCGGAAGGCCCCTCGAACATCCACGGTTCGGACAGCCCGCCCAGCCAGGTGCGGGCGAGGACCGAACCGGCGTCGGCGTGGAGGGCGTCGCCGACCCGCCGCTCCGAATTGATCAGCCCCAGTTCCCGGTTGGCCTGCTGCTCGGTATGGGCCCAGCCCCTGGTCGCGGAGAGTGCCCCGGCCAGACGCTCGAAGCCCTCGTTGCGCAGTCCGTATCCGGCGAAGGCGGCGTAGATCTCGTACGGATACGCGGCAAAGGGCTCACCGCGCAGCAACTCCAGCAGCAGGTCGCCCGCGCGCACCTGGTCCCACGCGAAGGCGATGAGCTCCCCGGCCGTCCTGTGTTCGGGGGAGCCCGGTGCGGTGCTGCGGCGGATCGTGGTGCAGAGCTGGGCGAGTTCGCCGAGGGGTTTGAGCGTGCTGTTGACTTGGGTGTGCGGGTCCAGCACGTCCGGGGGGAGCACGAAGCCCGCACGGTGGGCGTCGGCCCAGCCGAGCGCCTTCCGCAGCACCGCGGGCAGGACGGACAGCGCCGTGCCCGCCGTACCGCCGGGGGCGGTGGCCACCGGTACCGTCACCGCGCCCGCCCCTCGGCCGTCAGCCGGGCCGCCCGTACGTGCAACGCGACGCGGGGGTCCGCGCCGCCCATGAGCTCGACGAAGTCGAGTCCGCGGTCCAGGCCCAGGCTGTCGGGCCGGCCGTCCAGCGCGGCCAGCCAGCGGCCGGCGCCCGCCGCCTGGAGCCAGTTGCGCCGCCGCACCGCGCGGACGAACCCCCGGGACAGGTCGACGACCCGGTGGGCGGCGGCCCGGTGCACGGCCGACGAGGCGGCGGGGACGGCGAGCGGGGCCAGCACGGAGAGTTGATGGGTGAAGGCCTGCCATGGGGTCTGTTCGAGCCACGCCGCATTCGGCTCGTCGGTGCCGGGTACGGCAGGCGGCTGCCCGGGGGCGGTGGCCGCTGCCGTCCTGTGCAGGGCGGACATCATGCCCCAGTGGCTCCAGACCGCGGCGTCGGAGGCGTCGGGCCGGGGCGGGAACTCCCGCACGGCACGCTGGAGCACGGCGATGTCTCCGGGGTGCGGACTGCGCCCGTACAACACGCTGGGCAGAAGCAGATCGGCGCCGATGACGCGTACCGCGGCGATTCCTGTCCGGTTGTCCTCGTCGATTCCCGCCGCGCCGCACACCGTGGCGAGGTGGTCCCCGCTCCGAAGAGCGAGGACCACCTCTGTTGCCAGGTCATGCACGGCACCCGCGAGGGGGGACGAAGCATGTGACTGGTCCATTTGCTACCGACTAGCCCTTCTTGGGGCGGGGGGTCGGCGGCGAGAGCAGCAGTGCGGAGCCGCCTCCGAGGAGGGCGAGATACGCGCACTCGCGGGAGTCGCGGTAGAAGCCTTCGGCCTCGCCCGGGTTGAGCGCCTCGTCGAGGTCGAGCTCGATGTCGGTGGCAGTGGATTCCTTGGTGTACATGGGTGTTGCCCCGTCCTGTGGGAAATGGGGTTGCCGTACGTATCGAGTGGAATGCACGGAATGCGAAGCCGCAAACCGGATGGGGAGGTCAGGGAATTTCCCCATTCAATTGAATGGGGAAATCATGAGGCTCGCCGCATGGCCCTGACCTGGTGTAATGCGTAATCCGATCACCGGACGGGGGTAGTGCGCGGGGCGCATTCAGTGTGTCTGGGTCTGCATCCAAGCGATCGGCCGCTGCGCCTTTGGGGGCACCTGTGGAGGCGCCCGGGTGGATCCTCCGGCGTTTGTACGGCGAGCCGCAGCCGGCGGCCCGGGTGCGATGGGGCACCTGGGCCGCCGGGGCGAGGGGCTCGGCCAGAAGTCGTAGATCTCGAGCGAGACACGGCCCGTGGAGGAGTCGAGCGACAACCCGGCGGGCAGCCCCGCGGCCTTGTACGTGAGACCCGCGCCCGACGAACCGGCGCCTTGGACCTGGACCGGAGTGATGGCGCTGCCCGCGGTCCTTCTCCTGTCACCCGGGTCCGTTACGGCCACGGTGCCGGCAGCGCCGCCGTCCCCGGGGACGAATGCGAGGCTCTGCGCGGCGACGGGCCGGGTGTCGCCCGTCGTACCGCCGTTGTCCCAGTCGCGCTGCGGGGAGGTGAGGACGGACCGGTCCCCCTGGCCGCTCAGGCTGAGGGCCAGACCGCTGTAGCGGTTGACCAGGCGGAAGGAGCCGGTGGCGACTGCGGATCCGCTCGTGCGCGGCGCCTGGGTGATCTCCTGGATGGCCCACTGCTGCCCGACGGCCGGGGTGGTGTCTGGCGAACCGGGGGTGACGCCCGCTCCGGGCGGCGCCCTTCCCGGCCGGCAGCGTACTCAGGCAACTGCCGGACAGCGGAACGGCATTGGCGACGAGCCGCTCGGTCACCACCATTGCCGACGGCAACGTACCTCGCTATGTTAATCGAAAATCACATCTGTGCGACGCGGTTGCATCGCGCATGGGACGTGCAACTGGCAAGTCTGCGATGGCATCTAAGACCGTCTGGCCCCTCAGGGAAGCAGGTAAGTCAATGGACAATCTCAGCAGGCGAAAGATTCTTTCGCTCGGCGTCGCGCTCGGTCTCGTGGGCGTGGCGAGTCCCGCCCAGGCGTGGGCGTCGACGGGTTCGGTGGCTGGGGCCGACGCGGGGAACGGTCCGCAGTGGATCTGGGACGAGGCAGCGGACCCTCTGATGGTTTCGATGCTCGAGAACGGTCATGTGCCCGCCATCAACACCGCGTGGGAGTCATGGGTCAACAACAACGACCCGCTGCCCAGCGGCATGCCGACGGACTTCGCCGCGTACCTGGGGCAGGTCAACAAGCTGCCCTCCTGGGCCGACCCCGCCAAGCTGGCCCGCGCCGCCGACTTCAACCGGCGCAGGGACCTGTACCTCTTCATGCTGTACGGCCTCGGCAGCGGAATCATGAGCACCGTGATCCCGCGCGAGGCCAAGAGCGTCTACTGGGCCGCGGGCGGCTCCGACATGCAGGACCGCGCGGCCAAGACGTTCACGTTCGGCTACGACCTGTCCCAGCTGAAGGCGTTCGAGCCGGAAGGGCAGTTCATCGTCACGGCCAACAAGACGCGCGTGGTGCACGCCGCGGTGCGTCACCTGCTGCCGCAGTCTCCGCACTGGAAGGCGGTCGCCGACGAGACGATCCCGATCAGTGCCGCCGACATCCTGGTCACCTTCCACAGCCTGGGCACCTACGTACACAGGAAACTGCTCGACTGGAAGATCAAGTACCCGGTCGCGGACCAGGAGGCGTTCCTGCACTCGTGGCAGGTCGCCGTCCACCTGCTCGGTGTGCCGGACGAGTACATTCCGCAGACTTGGGCGGCCGCGGAAGCGCAGTCGGCGAAGGTCCTCACCCCGATCCTCACCCCGACGACCGAGGGCATCGCGCTGGCCGAGGAACTGCTCGGCCTGACCGCACAGGTCGACCTCGGAGTCACGCGCGGGTTCCTGAACGAGTTCGTACGCTACGTCCTCAGCGACCAGGTCGGCGACTGGCTGGGCCTGAAGCGCGACTATGTGGCGGCGGCCCTGGTCCGCACCGCATGGCCGGCGTACATCCTGTTCCGTGAGGGACTGTCGCCCGTCATGCCCGGCAGCTTCTACGCGATCGACCAGATGGTGCGCGCCCTCGGCATGCTGTTCCTCAACAAGGGCGACTCCGGGACCACCACCCCCATCACGATCCCCACCGGGAACAGGAAGGACTGAGCCGCAGGTTGCACCCTCCCGGTGCCCGCCCCGCGACGGATCACGTGGAGGGGCGGGTACCGACGTGACAGGCGAAGGGCCCTGGCCGCTTGCCCGGTCGCGAGGTCCGTTCAGAGACCCAGGGCGCCCACGACCAGAGCGGTCACGGCCTCACGGTGGCCGGGGCTGTCCTGCCACCGCAGTCTGCGTCCCGCCTCGACCACCACACCGAACCCCGCGTGCACCAGCACCCGGGTCTGGCGCGGGTCCAATTCAGGCCGGGCCAGCCGCAGTTGCTGCTCCCAGACAGCGATGTGTTCCCGTTGGGCGAGGACGAGGGGCCGCCGCAGGCCGGCGGGCAGGCCGGCGAGCTCCGCCTCGGCGACGCTGTTGAGTTCGGTGTACTCGAAGCTGTAGGCCACGTACGTCGCTGCCAGCGCGGCGATGGCGTCATGCGGGCCGTCCACCTCGCGCAGACTCCGTTCCACACCCTGGGCCAGCAGTCCCGCCGCCTGGAGGCACGCCGCCGCCAGGATGTCGATCTTGCCGGGGTAGTGGCGGTAGAGCGCGGAAGGGGTCAGCCCCACCGCCTCCGCGATCTGTCCGTTCGTGACGCTGGCGAATCCGTCCCGGGCGAACAGCGGCACGGAGGCCGCGAGGATCTCCGCGCGTCGGGTGCGCGGCACCGGCTGGGCGGGCAGCTCGACGGGGTGCGCACCGGCCCGGCCCGCCGCGGGTTCGCTCGCCACCACGCGCAGCGCGGACGCCAGCAGCAGTTCCTCGGCGCGGCGTTGGGCGATGGAGGTGTGATGCATCGTGATGGAGGCGATCGCGCCGAGGGCCGCCACGGCGCGCAGGCGCTCGTCGGGCAGGGGGTGCGCGCGCTGCACCGCCTCGTCGACCCGCGCGACGAGACGGCCGAACTTCACCGCCAGGCGCCGGCGGTCCTCGAGGCTGAGGTAGCGGGCCTCCCATCGGTACACGCCGCCCGACGCGCGATGCGCGACGGTGATCCGGGTGATCGCGGTGAGTAGATCCGGCAAGGGGGCCCCGGGCGGCACCTCGTCCAGTACGGCGACCAGTCCGTCCACCATGACGTCGGCGCACTCGGCGAACAGGGCGTACTTGTTCGGGAAGTGCCGGTACAGGGCGGCCGCGGTGATGCCCACGCCGGCGGCGACTTCTTCCATGGACGCCGTGTGGTAGCCGCGCTCACTGAAGACCCGTCCCGCCGCCTCGACGATGAGCTGCCTGCGGTTGCGGGGCCGGGTAGCCGGGGCCCGGTCGGCGGGCGCGGCCGAACGGGCGGATCGGGAGGCGGAGGCCATGCGGATCAGTCAATCACACGCCGTCATGGAGCCGGGCGGTCTCGGCGCCGCTCGCGCAGGACGTGACTTCCGCATCACTTGTCGGTGTTCCGGCGGGCGGAGGTGCCGTCCGCCGACGCGTTCGGCCGGACCCGCCTGTCAGGTGAAGGTGAGGACGGGTTTGACCACGCTGCCGTCCCGCATGGCGGCCACGGCCGCTTCGATCTCCTCGAACGGGAACGTGGAGACCAGCCGGTCGATGGGGAACAGGCCGCGCCTGTGTAGGCCGATCAGCTCGGGGACGAAGCGGCCGGGGTCGGAGTCACCCTCGATCACCCCGTGAACGCGGACGCCCTTGGCGAGCAGGCCCATCACGTCGAACGTCACCTCACCACCGAGGCCGAGTAGCGCGAGTTCGCCGCGCGGGCGCAGAGCACCGACGGCCCGGCGGGCCATCTCCGGACGGCCGGTCGTCTCGACGACGTGGTGCGCACCGCCGCCGGTGAGGTCGCGGAGCGCCGCCACCATTCCGTCCCCGGGGGCCAGGGCCGCCTCGGCGCCGAGATCGACGGCCAGGGCGCGGCGGGAGGCGACCGGATCGACGGCCACCACCGGGTCGCAGCCCACGGCCACCGCGGCCATCAGCGCGCTCAGGCCGACCCCGCCCGCGCCCAGGACGACCAGCGAGGAACCCGGCTCGGGGCGCAGCCGGTTGAGTACGGTGCCCGCGCCCGTCTGACCGCCGCAGCCCAGCGGCGCCGCGATCGCGGCCGGCAGGTCGGAGGGCACCTTGACCACGCCGCGTTCGTGGACGACGGCGTGCGTGGCGAAGCTGGACTGGCCGAAGAAGCCGGCGTGGAGCCGTGTGCCGTCGAGCGAGAGCGCAGTGGTGCCGTCCTCACGTCCGCCGGAGAAGTTCAGGGCCTGCGCCGCGTGGCAGTAGGCCGGGTGGTTCGCAGCGCACTGCTCGCAGGTGCCGCAACTGGCGAAGGTGAGGCAGACGTGGTCGCCGGGCGAGAGGCCCGTCACCTCCGGGCCCACCGCCTCGACCAGGCCGGCACCCTCGTGGCCGAAGACCATCGGGGTGAGGTGGCGGGGCCAGGCGTCCCGCATCCCGAGGTCGGTGTGACAGACGCCGACCGCCGTCATCCTCACCAGCACCTCGTGCGGCCGCGGGTCCTCCAGGTCCGCGTCCCGGATGGTGAAGGGTGCGCCCGGCGCCTCGGTGAGCGCGGCGCGGATGCGCCTCACGAGTCCTCTTCGGCGCGAGGGCTTCCGTGCGGGGCCTCGGGGGCGCGCTCGAGGAAGAAGTAGTAGAAGGGGCCCTCGGCGGGGACACCCTTGGCGTTCATGATCCCCATCAGCGTGGTGTCGTCCACCTGCTTGAAGTGGTCGAAGACCGGCCGGCCGTCGTAGACCATGGTGGCCGTCGGCTCGCCCCGGAACTCGACGGTCCACAGGCTGGCCTCGCCCTGTCCCAGCTCGCGGTTGGAGTACAGCTCGCCCGCATCGTTCCGGCAGATCAGCGGCTTGGCGTCGTGCACGGAGGTGAACGTCTTGCCGTACCAGCCGGCCTCGTCCAGCATGCCGTCGAGAGGGTGACCGGTGCGGAACTCGCCGCCCTTCCACTCACCGAGTATCTCCTCGGGACGGACGGTGGCCAGCAGGGCCCAGATCTCGTCGAGTTCGAAGGTGTCGACCGGGCCGTCGTTCTCCCGGAGCTCCTGGAACCGGGTGAGGGCCTCGTGCTCGTTCATGAGGGCTGTCCTCTCGTCGGGGTGGTGTGAACCACGGAGTGAAACGTCAGGAAGTGCGTGCGGCGGAGCCCCGGGGTGCGGAGGTCTGCGCGAGTGAGGAGCGCCGTGAGAACGGGAACGTGAGGTCGCCGGTGACCGCGCCGGGGTGGCCCACGGTGCCAAGGCTCAGCAGCACGTGGCGTTCGGCGACCTCCTCCGCGGTGAGCGGGCCGTCCGCGCGGAACCAGTTGGCGACCCCCTGGCACATGATGAGCACCGAACGCGTCGCGTCGGCCGGGATCGGTGTGGTGAACACGCCCCGGGCGCGGCCCGCCTCGACGGTGTCCAGCAGCATGTGCTCGAGGTAGTCGCGCAGGGCGACGTAGCGGGCCCTGTTCGGTGGCTCCAGGCTGCGGATCTCGGTGTCGAGGAAGGCCAGTTGCTGCCGGTGGGCCATGTAGAGCACGATCGACTCGACCATGCCGCAGAGTCGCGCCAGCGGATCGTCCCCGGCCTCCCCGGCCGCGGCCCGGCAGCGGTCCAGGACGTCCTTGATGGACGTCTCGAGCAGCGTGGCCAGCAGGGCCTGCTTGTTCTCGTAGTGGTAGTACAGCGCGGGCACGGTGACGCCGACCCGTCCGGCGATGTCCCGCACCGAAGTGCCGTGGTAGCCGTGCTCGTTGAAGGCCACCATGGCGTGCGTCAGGATCGGGTGCAGATCGAGCGGTCCGTAGGAGCGCCAGTGCTCGGCCGGGGGCGCGGTGGGCTGGCTCGGTTCGGTACTCAACGGCTCTCCTCGGGGCGGGCGGCGATCGGCGGCATCGTACGGCCGTGAGTCCGAAGCAGCCCCCTTCTGTCGCTTAGCGGTCGGTCAGGGAATTCGTGCGATCGATAGCCGGCTCGATCTCGATTCCCCGGTATGGGACCACAAAAACTGTGGCTGCGCGAGGAGTTGACCGCCCGTCGTTGCGCTTCTACGTTCTTAGCGAACGCTCAGTAAGGCCCCGGTTGAGCGGCGAACCCGCCGCGCGCCGAGAGAGGAACCCATGAGCCATCACTCCACCGACCCTCCCGGCCGCACCGTGGCGGGCCCCCTGGACGGCGTGCGCGTGGTCGAGCTGGCGGGGATCGGCCCCGGCCCGTTCGCCGCGATGCTGCTCGCCGACCTGGGCGCGGACGTGGTGCGCGTGGACCGCCCCGGCCCCTCGCCCCTCGGTGGCGATCCCGCCCACGACGTGACCAACCGCAACAAGCGCTCCGTCCTGGTCGACCTCAAGGCACCCGAAGGGCCGGGAATCGTACGGGCGTTGGTGGCACGCGCCGAGATCCTCGTGGAGGGCTACCGGCCAGGTGTCGCGGAGCGGCTCGGGGTCGGCCCCGAGGAGTGCATGGCCGTCAACCCCGCGCTCGTGTACGGCCGGATGACCGGCTGGGGCCAGCGCGGGCCCCTCGCGTCGCAGGCCGGGCATGACATCGGCTACATCGCCACCGCCGGAGCCCTGTCCATGAGCGGCGCACCGGACGGTCCGCCCGCCTTCCCGGCCAACCTGCTCGGCGACTACGGGGGCGGCTCCCTGTACCTGACCACCGGCGTACTCGCCGCGCTGCTCACCGCCCGCGCCACCGGCCGCGGCCAGGTGGTGGACGCCGCGATCGTGGACGGCACCGCACACCTCACCACCATGTTCTGGGGCATGCTCGCCGAAGGCACCTGGCAGGACGCCCGCGGCAGCAACCTGCTCGACGGCGGCCGCCCCTACTACGGCGTGTACGAGACGGCTGACGGCGGCTGGATGGCGGTCGGCGCGCTGGAGCCGCAGTTCTACACGGTGTTCGTCTCTCTGCTGGGCCTGGACGGGGACGAACTGCCGGACCGCGCCGACCCGAGCAACTGGCCTGATCTCCGGGCCCGGTTCACCACCCGGTTCAAGAGCGCCACCCGAGAGGAGTGGACAGCGGTCTTCGAGGGTTCCGACGCCTGCGTCGCGCCCGTGCTCTCGCTGCACGAGGCAGCCGGCCACCGGCACCTGACCGAACGTGGCACCTACACGGAGGCGTACGGCATCACCCAGCCCGCCCCCGCCCCGCGCTT
This sequence comes from Streptomyces sp. NPDC050422, assembly GCF_044458665.1. Taxonomy (NCBI): domain Bacteria; kingdom Bacillati; phylum Actinomycetota; class Actinomycetes; order Kitasatosporales; family Streptomycetaceae; genus Streptomyces; species Streptomyces sp. NPDC050422. The sequence continues at coordinate 47,238 of NZ_JBITIE010000027.1, read as the reverse complement.
CTCCGACACCCCCGGCACTCTGCGGCTGCCCCCCGCCGTCCCCGGCGCGCACACCCCCGACGTGGCCCGCGACTGGGACGTGCCCGAACTGCTGAAGGACCACTGCTGATGGAGCTGTCCTCACCCCTGACGTACGCCGCCGATCCGCGCGCCACCGCGGACCGGGCCGCGGCCCTGGAGTCCGCCTGCCTCGACGCCGTCTGGGTGGCCGAGGCGTACGGCTTCGACTCCCCGACGATCATGGGATACCTCGCCGCGAGGACCGAGCGGATGCGGATCGGCTCGGCCATCCTCAACGTCTACTCGCGCACCCCCGCACTGATCGCCCAGACCGCCGCCGGCCTCGACGCCCTCAGCGGAGGCCGCGCCATCCTCGGCATCGGCGCCTCCGGTCCCCAGGTCGTCGAAGGCTGGCACGGCCGCCGTTACGACCGGCCGCTGGGCCGCGCCCGCGAGGTGATCGAACTGTCCCGGCGGATCTGGCGGCGCGAGGTGATCGAACACCACGGCATCACCGACCTGCCGCTGCCGCCGGAGAAGGGTGGCACCCTCGGCAAGCCGCTGAAACTGCTGAACCACCCCGTCCGCGACACCATTCCCGTCTACCTCGCGGCGCTGGGCCCGGCCAACGTCAGGATGGCCGCCGAGATCGCCGACGGATGGCTGCCGTTCCTCTACGTCCCCGAGCACGCCTCCAAGGTCTGGGGCGATTCGCTGGCCGAAGGGACCGCCAAGCGCGACCCCGCGCTCGGACCGCTCTCGATCGTGGCGGGCGGCCTGCTGGCCATCGGCGACGACTCCGAGGCGATCCGCGACCTGATGCGCCCTTCCGTCGCCCTGTACGTGGGCGGCATGGGGGCGCCCGGCCGCAACTTCTACCACGACCTCGTCTGCTCCTACGGCTACGAGCCCGCCGCGGCCGCCATCCAGGAGCACTACCTCGCCGGCCGCAAGAAGGAGGCGGAGGCCGCCGTACCGGCCGAGCTGCTGGAGCAACTCTGCCTGGCCGGTCCCGAGGGCTATGTCCGCGACCGTGTCGAGGTCTTCCGTGAGGCGGGCGTGACCATGCTCAACGTCACTCCCCTCGGCCCTGATCCCGCCCGGCTGATCGAGCAAGTGAGGAGCTGGCTGTGACACTGGAACGGGACCTCTACGGCCCCGATCACGAGGCCTTCCGCGAGACGGTGCGGGCCTTCCTCACCAGGGAAGTGGCCCCGCACCACGCGCGCTGGGAGAAGGACGGCGTCGTCGACCGCGAGGTGTGGCGCTCGGCCGGCCGCCAGGGCCTGTTGGGCATGGCCGTCGACGAGGCGTACGGCGGCGGCGGAACCGGTGACTTCCGCTACAGCACCGTCCTCATCGAGGAGTTCGCCCGCGCCGGTGCCTCCGGACTTGCCCTGAGTCTGCACAACGACATCGTCGGCCCGTACCTGACCCGGCTCGCCGACGAGGAGCAGAAGAGCCGTTGGCTGCCCGGTTTCGTGACCGGTGACCTCGTCACCGCCATCGCCATGACGGAACCCGGCGCCGGCTCCGACCTGCAGGGAATCCGGGCCGACGCCACGGACCAGGGTGACCACTACCTGCTCAACGGCACGAAGACCTTCATCTCCAACGGCATCCTCGCCGATCTCGTCGTCGTGGTGGCCCGTACGACCCCCGAGGGCGGAAGCGGCGGGCTGAGCCTGCTCGTCGTCGAACGCGGAGCGGAGGGCTTCGAACGGGGCCGAAACCTGGACAAGATCGGCCAGAAGTCCCAGGACACAGCCGAGTTGTTCTTCGACGACGTGCGCGTCCCCAAGGAGAACCTGCTGGGGGAGGAGAACAACGCCTTCGCCTATCTGATGGGCAACCTCGCACAGGAGCGGCTGGCCATCGCGGTCGGCGCCGCCGCGGCGGCCGAGGAGATCCTGGACGTCACCACGCGGTACGTGAAGGAGCGCGAGGCGTTCGGGAAGCCTCTGGCCAGGCTCCAGCACATCCGCTTCGAGATCGCCGAGATGGCCACCGAGACCGCGGTCACCCGGACCTTCCTGGACCGCTGCGTCACCGAGCACAGCGAGGGCCGGCTCGACGCCGTGGACGCCTCGATGGCCAAGTGGTGGGCCACCGAGCTGCAGAAGCGGCTCGTCGACCGCTGTCTGCAACTCCACGGCGGATACGGCTACATGAGCGAGTTCAAAGTGGCCCGGGCCTTCCTCGACAGCCGTATCCAGACCATCTACGGCGGCACCACCGAAATCATGAAGGAGATCATCGGCCGCTCGCTGCTCCGTTGAGCGCGGGCCGACTCCTCGCGGCAACAACCGTGTGGCGTTCGCGGTTTCCTCCAGATCCGACATGGAAGGCACCAAGGTGAGCACCGAAGCGTATGTGTACGACGCGATCCGCACCCCGCGCGGTCGCGGCAAGGCCAACGGGGCCCTGCACGCCACCAAACCGGTCGACCTGGTCGTCGGGCTGATCCACGAGACCCTCCGCCGCTTCCCGGACCTCGACCCGGCGGCGATCGACGACATCGTCCTCGGTGTGGTCAGCCCGCTCGGCGACCAGGGCGCGGACATCGCCCGCACCGCCGCCATCCTCGCGGGTCTGCCGGAGACGGTGGCCGGAGTGCAGGAGAACCGCTTCTGTGCGTCCGGGCTGGAGGCCGTCAACATGGCTGCGATGAAGGTGCGTTCGGGCTGGGAGGACCTGGTCCTGGCAGGCGGCGTGGAGTCCATGTCGCGTGTGCCGATGGGCAGTGACGGTGGGGCCTGGGCGCTGGATCCGCGTACCAACCACGACACCGGCTTCGTCCCGCAGGGCGTCGGAGCCGACCTGATCGCCACCCTGGAGGGCCTCTCCCGGCACGACGTGGACACCTACGCGGCGCTCTCCCAGGAGCGGGCCGCCGCAGCCTGGAAGGACGGGCGCTTCGACCGCTCCGTCGTCCCCGTGCGGGACCGCAACGGGCTGCTGGTCCTCGACCACGACGAGCACATGCGCCCCGGCACCACCGCCGATTCGCTCGCCGGGCTCAAGCCGTCGTTCGCGGCGATCGGCGAGATGGGCGGCTTCGACGCGGTGGCGCTGCAGAAGTACCACTGGGTGGAGAAGATCGAGCACGTCCACCATGCGGGCAACTCCTCCGGCATCGTGGACGGCGCCGCACTCGTCGCGATCGGTTCGAAGGAGATCGGCGAGCGCTACGGGCTCACCCCGCGCGCCCGGATCGTCTCCGCCGCCGTCTCCGGTTCCGAGCCCACGATCATGCTGACCGGCCCCGCGCCCGCCACCCGCAAGGCGCTCGCGAAGGCAGGACTGACCATCGACGACATCGACCTCGTCGAGATCAACGAGGCGTTCGCCGGTGTCGTCCTGCGCTTCGCCCGCGACATGGGGCTCTCCCTCGACAGGATCAACGTCAACGGCGGCGCCATCGCGCTCGGCCACCCGCTCGGCGCCACCGGCGCGATGATCCTCGGCACCCTCATCGACGAACTGGAACGGCGCGACAAGCGCTACGGCCTCGCCACTCTCTGTGTGGGCGGCGGCATGGGCATCGCCACCGTCATCGAGCGTCTCTGACCGTCCCCCTTCCTACGGAGAAGACAGACACATGACCGAGAGCACGACCATCCGCTGGGAACAGGACGAGACCGGCGTCGTCACCCTCGTACTCGACGACCCCAACCAGTCCGCCAACACCATGAACGCCGCGTTCATCGACTCGCTGGACGCTGTCGCGGAACAGCTGACGGAACGCCGTGACGACATCCGGGGCGTCATCGTGGCCTCCGCCAAGAAGAGCTTCTTCGCCGGCGGCGACCTGCGTGACCTGATCTCCGTCACCCGCGAGACCGCCGGGGCCTCCTTCGAGGCCGGGATGCGCGTCAAGCGTTCGCTGCGCGTCCTGGAGACGCTGGGCAAGCCGGTCGTCGCCGCCATCAACGGCGCGGCCCTGGGCGGCGGTTACGAGATCGCCCTGGCCTGTCACCATCGTGTGGTGCTGGACGGCGCGGCCGCCCGCGTCGGGCTTCCCGAAGTCACCCTGGGTCTGCTCCCCGGCGGTGGGGGAGTGACCCGCACGGTCCGCATGTTCGGTGTGGCCGACGCCCTGCAGAAGGTCCTCCTGAAGGGCGCCCAGTACGGACCGGCGCGCGCGCTGGAGGCCGGCCTGGTCGACGAGATCGCCGCCGGTCCGGACGAACTCCTGGCCAGGGCGCGGGCGTTCATCGACGCCAACCCGCAGTCCGCGCAGCCTTGGGACGCCCCTGGGTACCGCATCCCCGGCGGCACCCCTTCGGACCCCGAGCTCGCCGCGCAACTCCCTGCCTTCCCCGCACTGCTGAAGAAGAAGACCGGGGGCGCCCCCAGCCCGGCGCCGCGCAACATCCTCGCAGCAGCCGTGGAGAGTTCCCAGGTCGACGTGGACACGGCCTTCGAGGTGGAGGCCGGATATCTGACGGAACTGGTCACCGGGCAGGTCACCAAGAACATGATCCAGGCGTTCTTCTTCGACCTGCAGGCGGTCAACTCCGGCGCCGGCCGCCCGAAGGGCGTCGAGGCGCGCAAGGTGACCAGGGTGGCTGTGCTCGGCGCGGGCATGATGGGGGCCGGGGTCGCCTACTCCTGCGCCACGGCGGGCATCGACGTCGTGCTGAAGGACGTCTCCGCCCGGGCGGCGGCGAAGGGCAAGGCCTATTCCGAGAAGCTGTGCGCCAAGGCAGTCTCGCGTGGCAAGTCGACGCAGGAGGAGGCGGCCGCGCTGCTGGCCCGTATCACCCCGACCGCCTCCGTGCAGGACCTGGCCGGCTGCGACGCGGTGATCGAGGCCGTCTTCGAGGACACCGGCCTCAAGCACAAGGTGTTCCAGGAGATCCAGCAGGTGCTCGCCTCTGACGCCCTGCTGTGCTCCAACACCTCCACCCTGCCCATCACCGTCCTCGCCAAGGGGGTGGAGCGGCCGCAGGACTTCATCGGCCTCCACTTCTTCTCGCCGGTCGACAGGATGCCGCTGGTGGAGATCATCAAGGGCGAGAAGACGGGGGAGGAGGCGCTGGCGCGCGCCTTCGACCTGGTGCGGCAGATCCGCAAGACGCCGATTGTGGTCAACGACTCGCGCGGCTTCTTCACCTCCCGTGTCATCGGCCACTTCATCGACGAGGGCGTCGCGATGGTGGGTGAGGGCATCGACCCGGCCTCCGTCGAGCAGGCCGCAGCCCAGGCCGGCTACCCGGCCAAGGTCCTCAACCTGATGGACGAGCTCACCCTGACGCTCCCGCGCAGGATCCGCGAGGAGAGCCGCCGTGCGGTCGAGGCGGCGGGCGGGACCTGGGAGCCGCACCCGGCGGACGCCGTCGTGGACCGCATGATCGACGAGTTCGGCCGCCCCGGACGCAGCGGCGACGCCGGCTTCTACGAGTACGACGAGAACGGCAGGCGCACCCGCCTCTGGCCGGGACTGCGCGCACACTTCACGCATCCCTCGAAGCAGCCTGCTGACCTGACCGAGATGGTGGAGCGGATGCTCTTCGTCGAGGCGCTGGACTCGGTGCGCTGCCTGGAGGAGGGTGTGCTGGTCTCGGTGGCGGATGCCAACATCGGCTCGCTCCTCGGTATCGGCTTCCCGTCGTGGACCGGCGGCGTGCTGCAGTACATCAACGGCTACGAGGGCGGCCTGCCCGGCTTCGTAGCCCGCGCGGGTGAGCTGGCCGGGAAGTACGGCGAGCGGTTCGCCCCGCCCGGACTGCTGTTGCGCAAGGCCGAGCAGCGCGAGACCTTCACCGACGCCTGATCTTCCGGGGCCCGCGGAACCCACCCCGAATCCGCAGCTCCGAGCACCGGCCGGGCCCCGCGGCCCGGACAGCGGGAGGCAGTCAGGACCTTCCGAAGCGCTCCGCCGCCACGCCCGCCGGGGCTCCCCACCGCCCCGGTCTTCTCAGACGTTCTCTTCCGACCCGCAAGGAGGCCCCGATGACATCACCGCCCCGCACCACCGGCGACCTGCCCGACGACCCGGCAGACCGGACCCTGCCGCAACTCCTGACCCGTAACGCGCACGAGTACCCGCAACTCCCCGGCCTCTCCTGGCAGTCCGCAGGGGCGGACGGCAGCTGGACGACCCTCACCTGGGCGGAGATCCACGAGCAGACCCGGAGCCTCGCCGCCGGCTACGTGGCCCTCGGCGTCCGCCGAGGCGACCGCGTCCTGCTGATGATGTCCAACCGGTCCGAACACTGGCTGTCCGACCTGGCCCTGGTGCGGCTCGGCGCGGTCCCGGTCAGCGTCTACGGAACGGCGGCCCCCGAGCAGATCACCCACATTGCCCGCAACTGCCGGGCCCGTCTCGCTGTGGTGGAGGGGGCCGCCCACGTGGCGGTGTGGGAGCCGCTGCTGGCCGACGCCGAGACCCCGCTGGAGCGCATGGTGGTGGCCGAGGCGGGCGAGGAGGAAAAGCACTTCCCGTACGCCGCCCTGCTCCGCGAACCGGTGCCGGAGCAGTTCGCCGAGGAACTGGACGCCGCCCGTCCCGAGGACCCGCTGACCGTCGTCTACACCTCCGGGACCAGCGGTGAACCCAAGGGCGTCGTCCTGACGCATCACCAGGTGATGGCCAATGCCCTGGCGCTGGACGCCGTGGTGGAGCTGCCCCCGCACGTCGAGCACATCTGCTACCTGCCCTTCGCCCACATCGCCGAACGGATGCTGGGCATCTACCTGCCCTGCCACCGCGCCTCGCACGTCTACCTCTGTGCCGACCCGACGGGCGTCGCCGCCGTCGTGCGCAAGGTGCGCCCCGCGCAGTTCTTCGGGGTGCCGAGGATCTGGGAGAAGCTGTCCGCCACCGTGCGGGGCATCCTCTCCCTGATGCCGGCCGAGCAGCGGGCGGTCATCGACCAGGCCTTCGAAGTCGCCCGCGAGCACGTCGGGTACCGCGAGCGGGGCAAGACGCCGCCCGCCGACCTCGACGAGCGTTACGTCCGCGTCCGCGAGGAGGTGCTGCTGCCGATGCTGGCCGCGGGTGGTCTGGACCGGGTGACCTGGTCGGCCAGCGCGTCCGCGCCGATGTCGGCCGAGGTGGTGAGGTTCTGGGCCGGCTTCGGCATCGTCATCATGGATGCCTGGGGGCTGACCGAGACCACGGGCGTCGCCACCAGCAACAGCCCGCGGGCCGGTTTCCGGCTTGGTTCGGTGGGCCGCCCGGTGGAGTCCGTGGAGGTACGCCTCGCCGAGGACGGCGAGATCCTGGTGCGGGGCTCGTCCGTCTTCTCCGGCTACCTCCAGCCGGACGGCTCGGTGCGGTCCGCCCTGGACGCCGACGGCTGGCTGGCCACCGGCGACATCGGCCGGTTGGACGAGGACGGCTACCTCTGGCTCACCGACCGCAAGAAGGAGATGATCATCACCTCCACCGGCAAGAACGTCTCGCCGGCGCTGGTGGAGAACGCGCTCAAGGAACACCCGCTGATCGGCCAGGCGATGGTGCACGGCGACAACCGCTCCTACCTGGTCGCCCTGCTGGTGCTCGACACGGAGGCTGTCCCTGCCTGGGCGGCGGCCAACGGCGTTGGGACGGTGGAGGGGCCGAGCGGGCCGGCGGACAACCCTGCCGTCCGCGCGGAGGTGGACCGCGCGGTCGCCGCCGCCAACGCCCGTCTCAACCGCACCGAACAGATCAAGCGGTACGAGCTGCTGGTACGGGAGTGGGGCCCGGCCACCGGCGAGCTGACGCCGTCGCTCAAGATGCGGCGCCGGGTCATCCGGGACAAGTACGCCGACGAGCTGTCCGGGCTCTACGAGGACTGACCGGGCCGCCTCCTTTCACGGACGCGACAGGGCGGTCGACCACCCGGTCGACCGCCCTGTCGCGTCCGCACCGTCTCAGAGGCCGTAGGTCTTGCCGATGACGTCCCGCTGGATCTCGCTGGTCCCGCCGTACACCGTGGAGACCACCGCGGCCCGCAGATGGCGCTCCATGTCGAACTCCGTGGTGTAGCCGTAGCCGCCCATCATCTGCATGCCCTCCAGGGCGGCACGCTTGGCGGTCTCGGTCGCCTTCAGCTTGGCCATCGACGCCTCGCGCGGGAACAGCTTGTCCGGCTGTGCGTCGCAGTCCAGGGCCACCTCACGCACCAGCAGCCGGGCGCACTCGATCTCGGTGGCGAGGTCGGCGATCCGGTGCCGCAGTGCCTGGAAGGAGCCCACGGGCCGGCCGAACTGCTCGCGCTCGCGTACGTAGGCGACCGTGTCGTCGAACGCGCGGCGCGCCAGGCCCAGCATGTTCGCGGCCAGGAAGAGCCGTTCGTAGTTGAGCCCAGCCATCAACTGCCGCCAGCCGTTGTCCACCTGGCCGACGACCGCGTCCGCCGGCAGTCGCACGCCGGTGAGGAACACGTCGTTCACCTCCCGGCCGCCCATGGTGTCGATGCGCCGCACCTCCACGCCCGCGGTACCGGCGGGCAGATGGAACATGGTCAGGCCGCCGTGCTTGTCCTCGCCGGTGCGGGCCACCAGCAGGATGTGCTTCGCGCAGTGCGCGTTGGAGATCCAGGTCTTCTGGCCGTCGATCGCCCACGTGCCGTCCGCCTCCTGACGGGCCTGGCACCGCAGCGCGCCGACGTCCGACCCGGCCTCCGGCTCCGACATGGCGATGGACAGCACCTCACCGCCCACGGCACCGGTCAGCACCTCCTGCCGCTGCTGCTCGGTTCCGAACCTCTCGTACGCCTTGGCGGCGATGACGGTGGTGATGAAGCCGCCGGCGGGGACCATTCCGTACGAGGTCTCCTCCAGGAAGAGACAGGAGTCGGCCAGCCCGCCGCCGGAGCCCCCGTACTCCTCCGGCAGGCACACCCCGAGCCAGCCCAGTTCGGCGAGCCGGCCATACAGCCCGGGGTGGTGGGCTTCACGGCCGCCCGAGGTCAGCGCGTCGCGCTGCTCCCGGGTGCCGCACTCCCGCTTGGCGAAATCTCGGACGGCCGCGACGAAATCGGCCTGCTCTTCGGTGAGGCGACTGCCCATCAGGTCCTCCGGGTGTCGTGGGTGATACGAAGAGATGGTATGCGTTTCATTGTCTCTGCGGGGGGTGTTCGCCGGTATCGTGACCGCCATGAGAACTGACACGAACGACTCGGGGCTCTCCCGGGCCATCGCCCAGCCGGAGGCGGAGGACCGTACGGCGCTACGGATCCTCGACGCCGCCCTGGAGCAGTTCACCCTCCTGGGTCTGCGCCGCTCCTCCGTGGACGATGTCGCCAAGCGCGCCGGTGTCTCCCGCGTCACCGTCTTCCGGCGCTTCCAGAGCAAGGACAAGCTGGTCGAGGCCACCCTGCTGCGCGAGCTCAGCCGGTTCTTCCAGCGGCTGGACGCGGCGGTGGCGGCGTTGCCGACGATGGAGGAGCGGGTCGTCGAGGGCTTCGTGGTCGCCCTGCGCCACACCCGGGCCCATCCGCTCTTCGGCGGCCTGCTGCGTCTCGAACCCGAGGTCGTACTGCCCTACATGACGGTGCAGGGCGGCTTCTCGCTCTCCGCAACGGTGACGTACCTGACGGGTCATCTGCGCCGCGCCCAGCAGGCCGAGGGGCGTCCCGACGAGGATCCGCAGCCGGTCGCCGAGCTCATGGTGCGCGTCGCCGTCTCGTTCCTGCTCAACCCGGCCAGCTGTATCGAGATGGACGACGAGGACCAGGCCCGGGCCTTCGCGCGCCGCTACCTGGCCCCGCTGCTGGACGCCTGACCGGCCGGGCCGGCCGGCCGGGCGGACGGTCCGGGCCGGCGGGGGCGCGGCCGTTCAGCGGCGCCGGTGCAGTGCCCGGGCGATCCGTACCGCGCGCTCGCGTGTGGCCTGTGGGACCTCGAAGGAGGTCAGCGCGATCGGTGGGGTGAACCGCTGCACGGTGGTCGACTGCACGGAGGTGAAGGAGCGCAGTCCCTCCTCGCCGTGGAGCCGCCCGAAGCCGGAGTCCTGCGAACCGCCGAACGGGAGGGCCGGCACGGCCGCGAAGCCCAGCACCGAGTTCACCGACACCGCCCCCGCACGCAACCGCGCCGCGATCGCGGCACCGGCGCGCCGGCTGCGGCAGAACACCGCGGCCCCCAGGGCGTAACGGGACGCGTTCGCCCGCTCCACCGCCTCGTCCACGTCAGCCACCGCGTTGATCGCCACGACCGGCCCGAAGGTCTCCTCCGTCATCGCCGCCGCGTCCTCCGGAACGCCGGTCAGTACGACCGGTGCGACGTACGGAGCGCGAACCGACTCGGGCCCGCCCAGCAGGGCCCGCGCACCCGCCGAGACCGCACCGGTCACATGCCGCTCGACGATCGCGACCTGGCCGGGCAGCGTCATCGGGCCGTAGGTGGCGTCCGCCTCGGAGCCCGGGCGCAGTCCCTCGGCCCGCTTGACCACGCGTGCGCACAGCGCCTCATGGACCTCACGCACCGCATAGACGCGTTCGACCCCCGCGCAGGTCTGGCCGGCGTTGCTCAGCGCACCCCACACGATCGCGTCGGCGGCCGCGTCCAGGTCAGCGTCCGCGGTGACGATCACCGCGTCCTTCCCGCCGCACTCGGCGAGGAACGGCGTCAGCGTCTCGGCGCACACCGCCATCACCTTGCGGGCCGTCCCCGGCGAACCGGTGAACGCCAGCTTGTCGACCCCGGACCGGGCCAGGGCGTCCCCGGTGGACGCGGCGCCGGTGACGGTGGTGAGCAGCCCGGCGTGTTCGGGCACGGCGGCGTCGAAGAGCTCGGCCAGCAGGACCCCCGTGCCCGGGGTCAGCTCGGACGGCTTGAAGACCACGGCGTTCCCTGCTGCCAGGGCGTAACCGATGGAGCCCATCGGCGTGTACAGGGGGTAGTTCCAGGGACCGATCACGCCGATCACGCCCAGCGGCCGGTGCACCAGCGAGGCCCGCTGGTGGACGGTGAACAGCCCCGTGCCCACCTTCCGCCGGCGCAGTACGCGTCCGGCGTTACGGGCGGCCCAGCTGAGGTGCTCCAGCGTGAGGACCACCTCCAGCGCGGCGTCACCGGCCGGCTTGCCAGTCTCCTCGGCGATGGTGCGGGCCACCGCGTCCAGGTCGGTGGCGAGGGCCTTCTTCCAGCGCAGCAGTTGGTCACGGCGCCGCGACGCGGGGAGCGCTGCCCATCCGGCCTGGGCGGCGCGGGCCCGGACCGCGGCACGGGAGACCTCTTCCGGCCCGTTCACCGGATGCTCGGCGAGCGGCTCGCCGGTCGCGGGGGAGCGCGTGGTGAAGGTCGCGGCGGGACGTGCGGCCGGGGTGGTGGTGTCGGTCATCGGGTCTCCTGACGGGGAACGCGAGGGGCGGACGACCACGCCCGTACGGAGGCCCTCTTCGGCCCCCTGCGACGCGGGTCGTGGTGGTGCCGACTGTTCCGGATCTCATGGGGAGCACCCCGGTGAGTCGAAGATACTGAAACTATTGAGTTGTTTCATCGCGCGTCAATACTCCGGACGTAATGCCGGACGTAATGCCGGACGTAATGCCGGACGCCACGCCGGACGCCACGGAGGCGCGGAAGGCGCCACCGCGCCTCCTTCGTACCCGCACCCGCCTCAGCCCGCCAGCTCCCCGAGCAGTTCCCACGTCCGCCGCCGGTCCGCCTCCCCGGCCAGGTCCGTCCCCGAGAACACCACTTCGGTCGCCCCGGCATCCCGGTAGCGCCCCACCTCGGCGGCCACCGCCTTCTCGTCACCGATCACGGCGACGTCACCGGCCCGTGCGGCGCCCGACAGCTCGACGACCCGCGCGTACGAGGGGAACTGTTCGTAGAACGCGAGCTGCTCGGTGGCCGTCCTGCGCGCGGAGTCGGGGTCGCCGGTGACGACGCCGTGCACCAGCGCGACGATCCGGGGCGCGGGGCGGCCCGCGGCCTCGGCGGCGGCGGTGACCGCCGGGACGATGTGCTCGGCCAGGGCCCGGGGGCCCGCGAGGTACGGCAGGATCCCGTCCGCGAGCTCGCCGCTGACCCGGAGCGCCTGCGGGCCCATCGCAGCCACGAGCAGGGGGACTCCGCCCTCCGCGCCGGGCACGCGCGCGGGGAGTGGGGTGGTCGCCGTGAGCAGCTCGCCGTGGAAGTCGGCGCTGCCGGTCTCGGTGAGCTGCCGCAGCGCGGTGAGGAACTCGCGCAGGCGGGCGATGGGGCGCTCGTAGGGGATGCCGAAGCCCGCCTCGGTCAGCGGCTTCGTGCCGAGCGCGAGCCCGAGGTGGTAGCGGCCGTGGGTGGCCGCCTGCGCGGTCTGGGCCTGGCTGGAGACGAGCAGCGGGTGGCGTCCGAAGACCGGGATCGCGGACGTGCCCACCTGGAGGTCAGGCACCTCGCGCCCGACGATCGCCGCGAGCTGCGGGGAATCGGCACCGAAGGTCTGCCCGAACCAGGCGGACCGCAGCCCCGCGGCGGCGGCCTCCCGGGCGAGGTGCACGGTGGCGTCGATCTGGTTGTCGGATCCGGTCGCGCTGAGCGCTACTCCCACAGTCATGTCAGGGGAAAACAGCGGACGTTGGCCGTACATTCCGGTTCCCGTATGACGACTTCGTGTCCGCTGCGTGAACCCGTCCGAGCCCGGGCGGGCGTGCCCGCGTCACGTACCCCCGCACCTCTCCGGGGTCGTCGGGCGGCACCGTCTGGATGATCAAAAGAACGACGGGTTACCATATGAGCGCCGCCTAGCTCGAAAGATAAACCTGTGACTGTCAATGACGACTCGTTCACCAACTGGATGCACCGCGAGGAGATTGCGGAGTCGATGATCCCGATCATCGGGAAGCTGCACCGCGAGAGGGACGTCACCGTCCTTCTGCACAGCCGCTCCCTGGTGAACAAGTCGGTGGTGAGCATCCTCAAGACCCACCGATTCGCCCGGCAGATCGACGGTGCAGAGCTCTCGGTCACCGAGACCCTGCCGTTCCTCCAGGCCCTCACCACCCTCGATCTCGGTCCGTCCCAGATCGACATCGGCATGCTCGCCGCGACCTACAAGGCCGATGACCGAGGCCTTTCCGAGGCGGAGTTCACCGCAGGTGCCGTGGCCGGTGCCACGGGTGCCAACAAGATCGAGCGCCGTGAGTCCCGCGACGTCGTGCTGTACGGCTTCGGCCGTATCGGCCGGCTGCTGGCCCGCCTGCTCATAGAGAAGGCCGGATCCGGCAACGGCCTGCGGCTCCGCGCCATCGTCGTCCGCAAGGGCGCGGGCCAGGACATCGTCAAGCGCGCCTCGTTGCTGCGGCGCGACTCCATCCACGGCCAGTTCCAGGGCACGATCACCGTCGACGAGGCGAACAACAAGATCATCGCCAATGGCAACGAGATCCAGGTGATCTACTCCGACGACCCGACGTCGGTCGACTACACGGCGTACGGCATCAACGACGCCATCCTGATCGACAACACCGGCAAGTGGCGTGACCGCGAGGGCCTCTCGAACCACCTGCGTCCGGGCATCGACAAGGTCGTCCTGACCGCGCCGGGCAAGGGCGACGTCCTCAACGTCGTGCACGGCGTCAACCACGACATGATCAAGCCGGACGAGCAGATCATCTCCTGCGCCTCCTGCACCACCAACGCGATCGTCCCGCCGCTCAAGGCGATGGCGGACGAGTACGGCGTCCTGCGCGGGCACGTGGAGACCATCCACTCGTTCACCAACGACCAGAACCTGCTGGACAATTACCACAACTCCGACCGCCGCGGCCGCTCCGCGCCGCTCAACATGGTGATCACCGAGACCGGCGCCGCCTCCGCCGTCGCCAAGGCGCTCCCCGACCTCGATGCGACGATCACGGGCAGCTCGATCCGGGTGCCGGTGCCGGACGTCTCGATCGCCATCCTCAGCCTGAAGCTCGGCCGCGAGACCACGCGCGAGGAGGTCCTCGACTACCTCCGTGACGTCTCGCTGACCTCGCCGCTCAAGCGCCAGATCGACTTCACGACCGCCCCCGACGCGGTGTCGAGCGACTTCATCGGCTCGCGGCACGCCTCCATCGTCGACGCGGGCCCCACTCAGGTCGACGGCGACAACGCGATCCTCTACCTCTGGTATGACAACGAGTTCGGCTACTCCTGCCAGGTCATCCGGGTCGTGCAGTACGTCTCCGGGGTGGAGTACCCGACGTATCCCGAACCGGTGCACTGATTCCGGCAGTTGCCTGACCGCACCAGGCCGGTCCCACCCGCTGACGGGTGGGACCGGCCCTGCGCGCTAACCGGACACCGATGCCGGTGCCGGCGCGTAGCCGGTGGCCCGGGTGGTGAACGTGCCCCGGCCCTGTGTCCGGCTGCGCAGCCGCGTCGCGTAGCCGAACAGCTCGGCCAGCGGCACGGTCGCCGTGATCACCACCGCACCGGCCCGTGCGGTGGAGCCGGACACCCGGCCGCGCCGCGCGGCCAGATCGCCGAGCACCCCGCCCACGGCCTCGTCGGGCACCGTCGCCGTGACCTCGACGACCGGTTCCAGCAACACCATCGCACTGGAGCGCAGCGCCTCACGCAGCGCGAACCGGCCTGCCGTACGGAACGCCATCTCCGACGAGTCCCTGGGATGGGTGGCGCCGTCGGTCAGCGTCACCCGCACCCCGGTCACCGGATGCCCGGCGATCGGACCCTCCAGCAGGGCGTCCCGGCAGCCGGCCTCGACCGCCCGGACGTACTCCTGCGGAACCCGGCCTCCGACGACCGCGGAGCGGAACACGAACTCCACCCCTGCGGCGCGGTCGTTTTCGTCCTCCAACGGCTCGACGTCGATGACCACATGGGCGAACTGCCCGGCACCGCCGTCCTGTTTGACGTGCCGGTACACCAGACCCGACACCCCGCGGACGACCCTCTCCCGGTACGCGACCTGCGGCCGGCCGACCCGCACCTCCAGCCCGTGGGCGCGGCGGATCTTCTCCGCGGCCACTTCCAGATGCAGCTCACCCATGCCCGAGAGCACCGTCTGACCGGTCTCGGAGTCCGTCCGTACCGCGAGCGACGGATCCTCCTCGGCCAGCCGTACGAGTGCCGCCATCAGCCGCTCCGTGTCGGTGCTCCGGCAGGCCTCGACCGCCACCGAAACGACCGGATCGGCCACCGTCGGCGGTTCCAGGACCAGCGGGGCGTCCGGCGCGCACAGGGTGGCACCGGCGCGGACGGCCTTGGGGCCGATGACCGCGACGATGTCCCCGGCGACCGCCGCGTCGACATCGACATGGCGGTCCGCCTGGACCCGCAGGATGCGGCCGACGCGTTCGCTGCGCCGGGCGCCGACGTCCAGCACCGTTTCCCCCTTCCCGATCGTTCCCGAGTACACCCGCAGATAGGTCAGCCGGCCCGTCGCGGTCGCGTTGACCTTGAACGCGAGCGCGGCGAACGGCGCCGCCGGATCGGCGGCCCGCTCCTGTACCGCGTCGCCGAGCGTGCCCCGTACGGGTGGAACGTCCAGTGGGGAGGGCAGATACGCCACGACGGCCTCCAGCAGCGGCTCGACACCGCGGTTGCGGTAGGCGGAACCGCACAGCACCACGACGCCCTCACCGGTATGCGTCAGATCACGCAGTGCCGCGGCCAGCGTCCGCTCGGAGAGGTCGGACCGTGCACAGAACTCCTCCAGCGCGGCTGGATGGAGCTCCGCCACCGTCTCCTCCAGCAGCCGCCTGCGCCGCTGTGCCTCGCCCCGCAGTTCACTGGGTACGTCCCCCTCCTCGTACGTGTCGCAGCCGTCGGCCCAGACGAGCGCCCGCATGCGGAGCAGGTCCACCACTCCGCGGAACTGCTCCTCCCGGCCGATCGGCAGTTGGACCACCAGCGGGATCGTGTGCAGCCGCTCCCGGATCGATGTGACGGCCGTGTCGAGGTCGGCGCCGGCCCGGTCGAGCTTGTTGACGAACGCGATGCGCGGCACGGCGTGCCGGTCGGCCTGGCGCCACACCGACTCGCTCTGCGGCTCCACGCCGGCGACCGCGTCGAACACGGCGATCGCGCCGTCCAGCACCCGCAGCGAGCGCTCGACCTCGTCGGCGAAGTCGACGTGCCCCGGGGTGTCGATCAGGTTGATCCGGTGGCCCGCCCAGGTGCAGCTCACGGCGGCGGCGAAGATGGTGATGCCGCGGTCGCGTTCCTGGGAGTCGAAGTCGGTGATGGTCGTCCCGTCGTGAACCTCGCCGCGCTTGTGGGTGGTGCCGGTGGCGTAGAGGATCCGCTCGGTGACGGTGGTCTTGCCCGCGTCGACGTGGGCGAGGATGCCCAGATTGCGAACATCGGTGAGTGCGCTGGTCAGTTGGCGGTGCTGTTCGGTACGCATGGTCCGTGGCCTTTCGGATGATCCGGAAGAAGACGGCGCGATGCCCGGACGAATCGGCTGCTCGTGGCAGCCGTGGAACCCCTGGCGTCCACGGTGCGGCGCGCCAGGGCGCAGTCGTGTGGACGGTCCGTCAGAAAGCGGACAGGGCTCAGGTGTTCGTCAGGGGTGTCCGGGGCCGGCCGCGCAGCCGGCGCCGGGCGGAGGTGGACACCAGGATCACCTCGTACCGCGACAGGGGAACGACGACAGCGGTGCGGTAGCGCACGGCAGGTCTCCCCTCGATGGTCACGGTGCGCGCCGCGGCGGAGTGCCGGCGCGCGAATGCGTGGCGAGTCTAGGGAACGGGACGCGCGCAGGGGAACCGGTTTTTCGGCCCCGGTGGCGCGGCGGCCCTCCGGGGCCGCGCCGGCTACCGGCCCGGCCGGCCGACTGCGCGGACCGCGCGGACCGCGCGCGTGGCGCGGTGCGCACCGCGGCGGGCCCGGGGCGGCAACGTCCTGCACCGGCGCAGCGCGCTCCTGCCGCAGCCGCGCCACTCGGCGGGCGAGACGCCCGGACCGCGACCCGTGCGGGTGATCAGGGCGTTGACCTGCGTCAGCGGGTCCATGGCCATGGTGGTGCGGGCCAGCAGGACCCCGATCACCAGCGGGGCCAGGGTGACGGCCAGCGTGGTGCCGGTGCTGGTCATCCGCTGCATGCGGGGGCGTGGTGCGTCGGGAGCCATGCCCCCATTCCAGCAGCGGAGGGACCGGCAGCGGATCGGGCGGCGTACTCAGTCCGGGCGGCCCGGGTACTCACCCGGGCCGTGCGGCGGCCCGCAGGAGGGCCTTCGGAGACCCGCCCTACGCGTTGGTGCCCGGGCCGGCGCCCGTGCCCGAGGCGGCCTTGATGCCCTTGGTGATGTCGTCCAGCACGGACAGGGCGGGAGCCTTGGCGTTGATGTCGAAGCCGGAGCGCACGACGATCAGCATGTCCTCGGCCTGCGGCGAGGGGAACGCCAGGGACTCGACGTACCCGTCGTCACCGTCCTTCGTGACCACCTTCCAGCGCACCCGGTAGCCCTGCTGGCCGGCCACCGTGACCGCCTCGGACTTCAGCTGCTCGTGCGAGGTGATGCCGCCGTAGATCTTCTCGCCGTACGACTCCTCGGCATTGGCCGCGATGTCCTTCTCGGCCGTGGCCTTCGCGGTCTTGGTGGTCAGCTTCAGCGCCGCGGCCGGTACGGAGAATATTCCGCCGCGCACGCACTTCTCCCCGCTGTCCCCCGGGCAGGTGTACGTGCCCGTGGTCACGCCCGCACCCATGCCCGACTCGCCCGTCCAGCCGTCGGGGACCGGGATGCTGATGCCGCTGGCCATGTCCGTCGCATAGCCGTCCTCGGTCTGGGGCTGCTGCTGCTCGGGCGTCTCGCCACCGCTGCCCCCACTGCCGCCCGGTGCGCCGGGCCCGCGGCTGGGGGCCGGGGACGGCGAGGTGGACGGGGCCGCCGCGGAGTTCCCGGTCGTGCCGGAATCGTCCGTCAGCAGGACCACACCGCCGCCGATGGCGGCCAGGACCACCACGGCCGCGGTGATGCCCGCGCCGATGCGTATCCGTCGGCTGCGGAGCGCGGCCGGCGGGACCCGGAGCTGATCGGTCCACTGAGTGCCGTCCCACCAGCGTTCCTGGATGGGGCCAATTCCTGTGTACCCGGGGTCTGGATGCCAGCCGGGCGGGCTCGTCTGCGTCACGGCAGCCACCGTAGCCGGGCTGCGTGAGAATCCTATGAACCGGGCGGGGCCGACGGGAGCCGACGGGAGTCAAGGGGAGTCGAGGGAACCGGCCGTCCGACATGTGGGGCATGGGCGGGCTTGGGGCGCTTCCTGTGATCAATATCTTCAGCATTTTGCTCTGTCATATTGCTATCAATGCCTGGTCATGAGCATGCTTGTGCGTAGTCACCACGTGTGTGCACCCATCGCTCAGCGTGGCCGGTGCCCCCCGAAGCGCCGATCCATCGATCCGCCCGCCCAGCGTGCTGCCCAGGAAGATGTCGCGATGTCCCGCCCCGAGGTGAGCCGACCGTCCCTGCCGGGGACTCGGTGAACAACCCGACGGGACGTCTCCCCGGGCCGCGAGGTGCCGAGCTTCGCTCTCGTGAACTCCCCAGCCCGCGCATCGCTGTGACGACCCGTCGGGCCGACGGCCGGCGCTGCCGTCGATGGACGGCCGGACGCGTCCTCGCGCCCGCGGTGCCCGCCGCGGGCTCCGCGACGGGGGAACGGGCCGCCACCGCTCACATCTTGGAGAAGTTGCTGCATGACCTCCGGGCTCTTTGACGGCATCTACGTCCGCGACACGGTGCAGCTGACCGCCAAGCTCATGGTGGTCGGCCCGTTCGGCGTGGCCCGGCGCTGGGCCGCGCTGACCGAGGGCAAGGTCCCGGCCGGCAACCAGGTCGTGCCCATGATGGGCCGGCGGCCCAGCCTCTGGTTCGCCGACGGTGAGCGCCACCTGCGGCTGCGTGCCTCGGTCGACGACGCGCTCGGCCGCGTCAACCCGCACCAGTTGCGTACGTACGTGCAGCGCAGCGCCGCCCAGCTCATCGACCGGTTCGCCGGCGACGGTGAGGCCGATCTGGTCGCCCAGTACGCCGACCCGATCCCGGCCCTGGTCTTCGCACAGCTCTTCGGCTGCCCGGACGGACTCACTGCCAGGATGGCCTGCCTGTGCCCGCATGATGGACGCCGAACTCGCTGTGTGTCTCGGCGAGTTGATCGGCATGAAGCGCCAGAAGCCGGGTGCCGACGGCGCGGCGGGCGCACGGCCCGCGCCTGACCCGACCGGCGCCCCTGGGAAGGTGAACGATGAGCGAGAGTCCCGCCGTACGCATCGAGCGCGACGGTCCCGTGTTCACGGTGATCCTGTCCCGGCCCGGGGTCAGCAACGCGGTCGACGGTCCGGTCGCCCGCCAACTGGCCGATGCGTTCCGCGCGTTCGACGCCGATCCCGAGGCGGCGGTCGCCGTGCTGTGGGGAGAGGGCGGCACGTTCTGTGCGGGCGCCGACCTGAAGGGCATCGGTACCGAACGCGGCAACACCGTGACCGCCGAGGGGGACGGGCCGATGGGGCCCACCCGGATGCGGCTCGCCAAGCCCGTCATCGCCGCGGTCGCCGGGCACGCGGTGGCCGGGGGCCTGGAACTGGCCGCCTGGTGCGATCTGCGGGTCGCCGAACAGGACGCGGTCTTCGGGGTGTTCTGCCGCCGCGGGGGTGTGCCGTTGGTGGACGGCGGCACCGTACGGCTGCCGCGCCTGATCGGTGAGAGCCGGGCCATGGACATGATTCTCACCGGCCGGCCCGTACCGGCCGAGGAGGCGTACGGGATGGGCCTGGTCAACCGGCTCGTCCCCACGGGTGAGTCCCGGCCCGCTGCGGAACGACTCGCCCGGGAGATCGCCGGCTTCCCCCAGCTGTGCCTGCGCCACGACCGGCTCTCCGTGCGCGAACAGCACGGCTTGAGCGAGCCGGACGCGCTGGCCGCCGAGTACCGGCACGGCCTCGTTCCCCTGACGGCGGGGGAGACGCTCGCGGGGGCTGACCGGTTCGCGGGCGGCGCCGGCCGGCACGGCTCCTTCGGCGACTGAGGCGGCGGGACGGGCGAGCGGAGGGCCCACCGGCCCGGGCGCGGACACCGAGGGTTGCGTTCGTGCGTGGGCGACGGTCTTCGCCTAGGGTCCACGCATGAGCGGAAGCAATGACGAGGAACGGTCCGTGCGGGCCGCCGTCGACGGCGAACTGCGGCTGCTCGATCCGGGCGTGCGCGCCTCGCCGGACGCGGTCACCGCACTCCTCGACCCCGAGTTCACCGAGTTCGGCGCCTCCGGGCGGAGCTACGACAGGACGTCGATCCTGGCCGTCACGTCCGCCGCCGCCGACGAGAACGCCCCCGAGCCGAGCACCGCCACCGGGATGTCCGGCGTGCTGCTGGCGCCGGGCCTCGTACACCTGACGTACATCTCGGTGAGCAACGGCCTCCGCGTCAGACGCAGTTCGCTCTGGCGACGGTCGGATTCCGGCTGGCGGCTGTACTTCCATCAGGGCACGCCGACCGGCTCTTCGTAGCCCCGCCGGAAAGTATCCGGCGGACAGCCCGCAAGCGGCTGATTAAGGTCATCGGATGACAGCACCCCGCTACCCTTCCAAGCCCCGGCCCGGCGACCGCGTCGCCGTCCTGTCCCCCTCGTCCGGACTCCCGGGCATCCTCCCGCTGCCGTACGAACTGGGCCTGCGCAGGCTCCGCGACGACTTCGGGCTGGAGCCCGTGGAGTACCCGGCCACCCGGAAGATGGGCTCCACCGCGCAGGAGCGTGCCGCCGACATCCACGCGGCCTTCGCCGACCCGACGATCAAGGGGGTCATCGCCAGCATCGGCGGGGACGACCAGATCACCGTGCTGCCGCACCTGGACCGGGAACTGCTGCGGGCCAACCCCAAGCCGTTCTTCGGCTACAGCGACAACACCAACCTGCTGGTGTTCCTCGACCGCCTCGGCATCGTCGGATATCACGGCGGATCCGTGATGGTGGAGCTCGGGCGCCCGGGCGTCATGCACCCCCTGACGGCCGCGTCGCTGCGTGCGGCGCTGTTCACCCATGACGACCACGAACTGACCCCCGCGAAGGAGACCGGCAGCGTCAACGGCAGGTGGGAGGACCCGCGGACCTTCGACCACGAACCCGGCATGCTCCCCGCCGACGGCTGGACCTGGCACAACGCCGACCGGGTGGTCCAGGGGGCGAGCTGGGGCGGCAACCTGGAGATCCTGTCCTGGATGCTCGTGGCCGACCGGGAGATCCGTCCGGCGGCCGAGTACGAGGGTCGGGTGCTGTTCCTCGAAACATCCGAGGACATGCCGAGCGCCGGCGAGGTGTACTGGATCCTGCGGAGCATGGGCGAGCGCGGGCTCCTGCGCCGGTTCCCCGCACTGGTGATGGGGCGCGCCAAGAACTGGTCCTTCGACCAGCCCTTCGACACCGCGGACGGGCAGCGGTATCGGGAGCAGCAGCGCGAGGCCGTGCTGCGTGCCCTGAACGAGTACGCCCCCGAGACCATGGCCGTCCTCGATGTCGACATCGGCCATACGGACCCGCAGCTGGTCATCCCGTACGGCGGGCGGATACGGGTGGACGGCGTGGCCCGCCGCATCGTCGTGACGTACTAGGGCCTGTCCGGCGGATCAGGGGTCGGACAGGCCTCGCTAGTGCCCCCCCGGCACTTCTGGTCCGACCACATGACGTGTGTGACATAGTGGGAGATTCGGAAAGACGCAGTCGGCAACGGAACGGCTCCGGCCGGTGCAGGGGGTGGCGGATGCCCGTCGAATGGCAACCCGTACGGCAGTCGCGGACGCATGAACTGGTGCTCCAGAGCATCGAGGAGCAGGTCTTCGCCGGAAAGCTGAGGGCCGGCGACCGGCTGCCGCCCGAGCGTGAGCTCGCCCCCGTCTTCGGGGTCAGCCGTTCCGCCCTGCGCGAGGCGCTCCGGGTGCTGGAGACCATCGGCGTGCTGGTCGCGCAGCCCGGCCGGGGCCCGGACTCGGGAGCCCGCATCGTGCGTAACCCGGACGACGCACTCGGGCGGCTGCTGCGCCTGCATTTCGCCCTGGGCAGCTACAGCCTGCACGACGTCATGGAGGCCAGGGTCGCCCTGGAGCGTGCCAGCTTCGCCGCCGCCGCGACGCATGCCTCCGAGGGGGATCTGGACGAGGCGGGCGCGGTGGTCCACCGGATGTCGCAGCAGGGCATCCTGCCGGAGGAGTTCAACGAACTCGACACCCGGTTCCACGTCAAGGTGGCCAGCAGTTCGGGCAACGCGCTCACCTCGACGCTGACCGCGGCGGTGCGGGAGTCGGTGCGGCCCCTCATCCTGCGGGCCCTCGAAGAGGTGGACGACTGGCCGGCCACCCAGGCGCAACTCAACAGTCAGCACGCCGAGATGCTGAGGCTGGTGCGCATCGGCAGGGGCGACGAGGCGGCGGACCTGGCCGAGCTCCACATCCGCGGTTTCCACGGCACGCTGGTCGACGAGGACCGGACCGGTGCAGGCGACGAGGACAGCGGTTCCGCGTAGCAGCGGCGCGGCTAATGGTGAGGGGCCGGTGCGCGGTCCGGGAGAACCCGGACGGAGCACCGGTCCCTCACCGTTTCGGCTGTCGGGGTACGGCTACGGCAGCATCCAGGAGAGTGCCGACGTCGACTGGAGGTAGACCAGGACGCACAGGATGGCCAGCATGCCCACGCTGTATCCGGCCACCTTGCGCAGCAGGATGCGTTCCGAGCCCGGCATCTGCACCGCGGTGGCGGCAATGGTCAGGTTCTGCGGACTCACCAGCTTGGCCACCACCCCGCCGGAGGTGTTCGCGGCGACCAGTAGCGTCGGGTCGATCCCGGCGGTCTGGCCGGCTGTCTGCTGGAGGTTGGCGAAGAGCGCGTTGGCCGAGGTGTCGGAGCCGGTGACCGCGGTGCCCAGCCAGCCGAGGATCGGCGAGAGCAGGGCGAAGAGTCCGCCCGCCGTCGCCAGCCAGGTGCCGATGGCCACGGTCTGGCCGGACTGGTTCATCACGTAGCTCAGTGCGAGCACCGTGGCGACCGTCATGATGGCGACCCGCATGTTCTTCAGGGTGCGGCCCGCCGCGGAGAGCGCCATGGACCCGGACATCGGGTAGACGTCGCGGTCCTTGGCGTAACGGTAGATCAGCGTGACCAGGAGGCCCGAGATGATCAACAGCGTGCCCGGGTTGCCCAGGACCTCCAGCTTGTAGATCGCGCTGGACGACGGCTCGCCACTGGAGGTGAGCAGCTCGCCGTACAGGCCCGGCCACTCGACGGTGAGGTTCAGGTGGCCGAGGATCTCGGGCACGTCGAACACCCCGATGTCCAGCTTGGCGAGGGCGAAGACGGCGATCACCAGGATGTACGGGAGCACGGCGTAGGTGACCCGGCGCGGCGTGAGCGCCTCCTTCTCCACCTGGGAGTGCTGGTCCTCGGGGGTGCGGGGCTTCCAGAAGCGCAGCATCAGCACGGCGGCGCCGAATCCCGCGAGCGAGGCGACCACATCGGTGAGTTCGTACGCGAAGTGGCTGGAGCACCAGTACTGGGCCACGGCGAAGACGCCACCGGTGACCAGCGCGATCGGCCACAGCTGACGGATTCCACGAGCGCCGTCCACGACGAACAGCAGCAGCAGGGGCACGAAGAGCGCGAGCAGCGGGGACTGGCGGCCGATGACCGCGGCGATGTCCTCGGCCGGGATGCCGGTCAGGTTGCCCGCCGTGGTGACGGGGATGGCCATCGCGCCGAACGCGACCGGTGCGGTGTTGGCGAGCAGGACCGTCACGGCCGCTTTCACCGGCGGCAGGCCGAGCGCCATCAGCATCACGGCCGTGATGGCGACGGGTGCGCCGAATCCCGCGAGCGCCTCGAGCAGGCCGCCGAAGCAGAACGCGATGAGCATCGCCTGTACGCGCAGGTCTCCCCGGCCGACGGCGCTGAACGAGCGGCGCAGATCCTCGAACCTGCCACTGACCACCGTGAGTTCGTAGAACCAGATGGCCGCCACGACGATCAGCATCACCGGGAACAGACCGAAGACCAGGCCCTGGGACGCCGAGAGCAGGCCCAGCTCGACCGGCATCCGGAACCCGATCACCGCTACGAGAAGGGCTGAGAGTACCGAGCCCAGTGCGGACACCAGCGCCGAGCGCTTCGCCACCATCAGGAGCAGGAAGAACACGGCGAGCGGGATGAGGCTCACCAGAGCGGTGGCCAGGAGGCTGTCGCCGATGGCACGCACATCTGGTGTGTACGAAGCAAGCACGGTGGCGGGTGGTGCGGAGGCCACGAAATTACTCCTCGTTGAGTGGCACGGGGCGGAGCGAACCGAGACGGCCATGGACCGCGTGTCCAGCCCCACGTGCGGATGTGACCCGGGAGGGCTGCTGGTGACGCAGGTGCAGGTGCAGGTGGGGGTGAGGAGTGGGCAGTCGGCAGCCCGGTTCAGCGATTAGTAGGACACTGGATATGTCGCATGTCAATAAGGTCTGACCAATTGCTTGGTAGGTCACTCCGGGGATCCAGAGGCGCACATATCGGTGATTTCGTTCGATCTGGCCGGGCGGCTGTGCGTGTACCCCTCCCGGAATCGGACGGAGGCTAGTATGGTCGGACCATAACTTGCGATCGGGGAGGCCCCATGCGTATCGGACTCTTCGCCACCTGTCTGGGGGACACCCTCTTCCCGGAGGCGGTGAAATCCACGGCGGTGCTGCTGGCGCGCCTGGGTCACGACGTGGTGTTCCCACCGGGGCAGACCTGCTGTGGCCAGATGCACGTCAACACCGGCTACCAGCGCGAACCCGTCCCCCTCGTGCGCAACTTCGCCGAGCAGTTCGGTGACGCCTCCATCGACGCCGTCGTCATGCCGTCGGGATCCTGCGCCGGCTCGGTCCGCCACCAGCACGAGATCATCGCCGAGCGCTACGGCGACGCGGCGCTGCGCTCGGGCGTCGCCACGGTGAAGGCCAAGACGTACGAGCTGTCGGAGTTCCTCGTCGACGTGCTGAACGCGACCGACGTCGGCGCGTACTTCCCGCACCGCGTCACGTACCACCCCACCTGCCACTCGCTGCGCATGCTGCGGGTCGGCGAGAAGCCGCTGCGGCTGCTGCGGGCGGTCGACTCGATCGACCTGGTCGAGCTGCCCGAGGCCGACGCCTGCTGCGGATTCGGCGGTACCTTCGCCGTGAAGAACGCCGACACGTCGACCGCGATGCTCCAGGACAAGATGCGCAACATCGCCACCACGGACGCCGCCGTGTGCACCGCCGGCGACTCGTCCTGTCTGATGCACATCGGCGGCGGGCTCTCCCGGATCAGGTCCGGCACCCGGACCCTGCATCTGGCGCAGATCCTCTCCTCCACCCGCACCGCGCCGCACGTCCTGACGGAGGCCGCCCGATGAGCAGCACGTTTCTCGGCATGCCCGCGACCCCGCCCCGCTCCCCGTACGGGACGGGCAACCTGCGCGGTGACCGGAAGTTCCCCGCGGCCGCCCACGACGACCTGGGCAACGAACAACTGCGACGCAACCTCGGCAGGGCCACCCACACCATCCGCGCCAAACGCCTCGACGTCACCGGCGAGCTGCCCGACTGGGAGGAGCTGCGCGACGCGGGATCGGCCATCAAGACCGACACCATGAACCGGCTCCCCGAGCTCCTGGAGGAGCTGGAGCGCAAGGTCACCGAACGCGGCGGCACCGTCCACTGGGCACGGGACGGCGGCGAGGCCAACGAGATCGTCGCGCGGCTGATCCAGGAGACCGGCAGTAAGGAGGTCATCAAGGTCAAGTCGATGGCCACCCAGGAGATCGGCCTCAACGAGCACCTCGAATCGATCGGCATCACCCCGTACGAGACGGACCTGGCCGAGCTCATCGTGCAGCTCGCCCACGACAAGCCCTCGCACATCCTGGTGCCCGCCATCCACCGCAACCGGGACGAGATCCGGGAGATCTTCCTCAAGGAGATCCCGGGCGTGGACCCGTCCCTGGACAACGTCCCCGCCCACCTGGCCGCCGCGGCCCGCGCCTATCTGCGCGAGAAGTTCATGACGACGAAGGTCGCCGTGTCCGGAGCCAACTTCGGCATCGCCGAGACCGGAACCCTGTCCGTCGTCGAGTCGGAGGGCAACGGCCGCATGTGCCTGACCCTGCCCGACACCCTGATCACCGTCATGGGCATCGAGAAGGTGCTGCCGCGCTACCAGGACCTGGAGGTCTTCCTCCAACTCCTGCCGCGCTCCTCCACCGGCGAGCGGATGAACCCGTACACCTCGATGTGGACCGGGGTCACCCCCGGCGACGGGCCGCAGACCTTCCATCTGGTGCTGCTCGACAACGGACGCACCGCAGCCCTCGCCGACAAGATCGGCCGTGAGGCGCTCAACTGCATCCGGTGCTCCGCGTGTCTCAACGTCTGTCCGGTGTACGAACGCGCCGGCGGCCACGCCTACGGGTCGACGTACCCGGGTCCGATCGGTGCCGTACTCACCCCGCAGCTCGCCGGCATGCACGCCGCCAAGGACGACCCCAACAGCTCGCTTCCCTTCGCCTCCAGCCTGTGCGGCGCCTGCTTCGACGCCTGCCCGGTCAAGATCGACATTCCGTCGCTGCTGGTCGAGCTGCGCCACCAGCACACCGAGCAGTCCGGCACCACGGCCGAGAAGCTCGCCATGAAGGCGGCGGCCGGAGTGATGAAGAGCCCGAAGCTGTTCACGGCCGCGCAGAAGGCGTCCGGGCTCGGCCGCGTCATCGCCGGACGGGACGGCAAGATCTCGCATCTGCCCCCGCCGTTCAACGGCTGGAGCGACAGCCGCGACACCCCCGCCCCGCCCAAGGAGACCTTCCGCTCCTGGCTGGCCTCGGCCGAGGGCGCGGCGACCATGCGGGCCGCCGCCGACGAGTACGGGCAGAACCAGCAGCAGGAGGAGGAGAAGTGACGACCGCTCGTGAAACGGTGCTCGGCCGCGTCCGGGACGCCCTGGCCCTGGCACCCGCCACCGACACCCCGATCCCGCGCGACTACCGCATCGGGCGGACCCTCCCCGACGACGAGCGGCTGGCGCTGTTCACCGACCGTCTCGTCGACTACAAGGCCCAGGTCCACCCCTGCACTGCCGAGCGCACGGCCGAGGTCGTCGCCGAGGTGCTGCGGGAGCACGGAGCAGGCCGGATCGGCGTGCCCGCCGGCCTCGACCCGCAGTGGCTCACCGCCTACGAGGGCGAGGTCCAGCAGGACTCCGCCGACATCCCCGCACCACGGCTGGACGCCCTCGGCGGAGTCGTCACCGCCTCGGCCGTGAGTTGCGCCGAGACCGGCACGATCTTTCTGGACGGTTCGCCCGACCAGGGACGCCGGGCGCTGTCCCTCGTGCCCGACCTGCACGTCTGCGTCGTCGATCTGTCGACCGTGGAGGTGGGCGTACCGGAGGCGGTGGCGCGACTGGTGCCGGAGCGGCCGACCACGTTGATCAGCGGCCCCTCGGCCACGTCCGACATCGAACTCGAACGGGTCGAGGGCGTGCACGGCCCGCGGACCCTCGCGGTCGTGATCCGCACGGACGCGTAACGCGACGGGGGGTGCGCCGCCGCGCGTCCCGTCGCGTCCCGTCGCGTCAGCCGTGCGTGACCGTCACCGGGCCGAAGGCGATGCGGGTCGTCGCCGAGTCCTCGGCCCAGCACACCTCGACGGTGTCCCCGTCGACGTTCATCCCGCTCACCACCGCGTCGAGCGCGTCCGCCCCCGGCTCCGCGCTCAGTGAGGCGAGCGCCACCAGGACCGCCGTGCCCTCGGCGTCCGCGCCCAGCCGGGGCAGCACCGCCCAGCGCGTGTACGCCGTGCCCTGCGGGGCGCGTACCTCGTCCCGCGACTCCCAGCCGTGCAGACCGTGCAGCGCCGACGTCACCGAGGACTCGGGGCCCGTCGCCCAGCCGGTCTGCTCCACGCGGGCGCCGTGCGGGGCGCCGAGCACCCGGTGCACCCGGAGTTCGTACCGGCCGCGGACGACCGTCACGCTCTCCACCCGCAGACCCGGCACCATCGGGGCGCGGCCCGTGAACACCGGACGGTGCCAGGAAGCCGCCCAGCCCCAGCCGTCGCCGCCGCCCGCGCCCAGCGGGTGGACGGCCCGGCGGGCGCTGCGGGCTCCGGCGACGACCACGGCCAGATGGTTGTCGGCCGTGTTCGCCCGCGCGGTGGGACCGGTGACCGTCGAGTACGCCTGCCGGCTGTACAGCGGGTCTTCCTCCACCGCCGACTCGCCCTCGTGCGGCCGGACATGGTCGCTGCCGTGGTTGTGCAGCCGTACGATCCCGTCCTCTCGCGTCGACTGGACGAGCAGCCCGGGCGCGGGCAGCGCGAGCACCCTGTCCGGTCCCTCGCTCGGGGCCGGCTCCTCGGTGGCCGTCCACAGCGGGTGGTCCGCCGGGGCCAGCAGGGAGACGAAGGCCTTGGACGCCCAGTAGGGGGAGGCGGGGCCCGAGTACGGCTGGAGCGTCGCGTCGTGCGGGCCGTGCCAGCCCAGGCTCAGCAGGCCGTCGGTGCCGGTGGCGCCACGGTCCAGGAAGTAGCGCAGCGCCCCGCTGATCACCCGGCGGGACGCGCCCGGTGCGAGTGGGGTGTCTCCGGTGAGCGCGCCGAGCCCGACAGCCGCACCGGCCGCGAACCGGTAGGTCAGCGAGCGTCCGAAGTGGATCGGCGCCCCGTCCCCGCCGAACAGCAGCGCGAAGCCCTCCAGGTGCTCGCGCAGCCGCGCCCCGTAGTGCGCGGACAGCTCGGAGTCGCCGGAGAGGTGGGCGTCGAGCACGGGGTAGAGGTGCAGAGCCCAGCCGTTGTAGTGGTCGAAGGCGCGGCTGTCGCCGTCCGCGTACCAGCCCTGACCTCGGTACCAGCTCTCCATCAGGTCGTGGGCCCGCTCCCGGGCCCTCGCGGTCTCCGCGTCGCCGCGGCCCACCGACTCCAGGAAGCCGGCCACCGAGTAGGGGAACAGGTACCAGTTGTTCGGGGCGGGCGTGTGGCGCAGGGCGCCGCGCAGCCACTGTTCGGCGCGGTCCTGCACGGCCGGGTCCAGCCGGTCCCAGAGCCACGGCCGGGTGAGCCGCAGCCCGATGGCGACCGAGGCGGACTCCACCATGGGCTGGCCGAACACGGTGTGGTCGAGGATCAGCGGCCAGGACTCGGCGTCGTCCCGGCCCGGCGTACGGGTGCCGGCCGCGAGCCCGTCCGCGTACCGGTCGAGCCAGCCGTGCGGGTCCTTGCCGCCCGCGCCCGCGACCCGGAACGCGGCGGCGAGAAACGTGCGCGCGTAGCCCTCCAGGCCGTCGGAGCGGACCCCGGAGGCGGACGGGCGTCCGGGCAGGTCGAGGAGCGCGCTGCCGGGGGTGGCCCACTGCCAGGCGGCCTTCAGCAGCCCGTCGGCCGCCGCCTCCCAGTGCGCGCGGGTATAACCGGTGACGGGGCTCAGCGCCCGGTCGTCGGCGGGAAGGTCCAGCGGGGAGTTCGGGTGCGGATCGGTCATGCGAGGAAGGCCAGCCTTTCGCGTCGTACGGGATGGGCGAAGCCGTCGCCCGCGGCCCAGCGTTCGGCCTCGCCCACCGCCAGGTCGACGAGCCGCTGCCACTCGTTGCCCTGGGAGCCCGCCAGATGCGGGGTGATCAGGGCGTTCTCGCACTCCCACAGGGGGTGTCCGGCCGGCAGCGTGTCGGGGTCGGTGACGTCGAGGACCGCCCTGATGCGGTCGAGCCGCAGGATGTCCACGAGCGCGTCCTGGTCGACGACGGCGCCCCGCGAGGTGTTGAGGAGCACCGCGTCCGGGCGCATGGACATGAGCAGTTCACGGCTGACGAGTCCACGGGTGGCAGGCAGCAACGGCGTGTGGACGCTCACCAGATCGCTCCGGGCGAAGAGCTCGCCGAGCCCGACCGCTCGGACGCCGAGTTCGGCCGCCTGCGCCTCGGAGACGTACGGATCGTGCAGCAGCACCCGCAGGTCGTAGGGGCGCAGTAGCTCGATGACCCGGCGGCCGATGAGGGAGGCGGAGAGGATGCCCACCGTCCGGCCGTAGTTGCCCACGACGGGAGAGGTGGTCAGCCAGTCGTCGCGGTGGCGCTCGGACCGGTAGTCGCGGGCCCGTTCCAGGACCTGCTTGCCGGAGAGCAGGATCATCGCGACGGTGTACTCGGCGACCGGGAGCGCGTTGGCGGCGGCGGCCGACGACACTTCGATGCCGCGCTCCCAGCAGGCGTCGGTGATGTGCCCGCGGACGCTGCCCGCGGCGTGCACCACCGCCCGCAGCCGGGGCGCGGCGGCCAGTGCCGCCGCGTCGAGGGGCGGACAGCCCCAGCCGGTGACGAGGAGTTCCGTGTCCGCGAGCACGGCACGGGCCCGGTCGGTGGTGAAGTCGTCGAGTACGGGCAGGGGCGCGAGGTCGCACGCCCGCGACAGCTCGGCCAGCGACCCGGTGTTCAGCAGGGCGGCCGCGGTGGCCTGCTGCATGGCGACGGCGGCGCGCGGCCGTCGCCATGCGACAGGTGCGAGGGGGGAGGTGCCGGTCATCTTTCTCCTGGTCCGGGGGCGGTAACGGGGTGCGGGGTGTCGCTACTTGACGGCGCCGGCGGTGAGCCCCGACTTCCAGAAGCGCTGCAGCAGCGCGAAGGCGAGGATCAACGGCAGGACGGCGAGCAGCGAACCCATGATCACCACGGGGTAGTACTCGGGCGAGACGGTGGCCGCGCTGTTCCACGTGTACAGGCCGAGGCTGACGGGATAGAGGTCCTGGTCGGAGAGCATCACCATCGGCAGGAAGAAGTTGTTCCAGATGGCGGTGAGCTGGAAGAGGAACACGGTGACCAGACCGGGGCCGAGCATCCGCAGCGCGACCCGGAAGTACGTGGTCAGTTCACCGGCCCCGTCCACCCGGGCCGCTTCGAGGACCTCGTTCGGTACGTAGCCCTGGCTGAAGATGCGGCCGAGGTACACGCCGAACGGATTGAAGAGCACCGGGATGAAGACCGACCAGAACGTGTTCACCAGTCCGGTGCCGGACGCCATCAGATAGAGCGGCAGTGCCAGCACGGTCTGCGGCACCATCACCGCGGCGAGCACCAGACCGAACAGCTTCTCCTTGTGCGCGAAACGGTACTTGTCGAAGGCGTAGCCGCAGGCGATGCTGATCAGCGAGCCGAGCACGGCACCGAGGACCGCGTACAGCAGGCTGTTGCCGTACCACCGCGAGTACAGGCCGCCGTCCATCGCGAACAGGTCCTTGAGGTTCTGCGCGAAGGAGAAGTGGTCGAGCGAGAGTACGTCGCTGCCGAACAGCGCGTCCCGGTCCTTGGACGAGGCGAGCACCAGCCACAGCACCGGCAGCAGCGTGTACAGCACGGAGATTCCGACGACCAGATTGACGACGGAGCGGCCGAGCAGCCGGGGCCGCAGGGTGGCGGCGGTGCGGGTGGGAGCGGTCGCGCTCATCGGGCGTCCTCCTCGGCGGCGTCGGAGCGGTTGGTCCAGCGGGTCACCCCGTAGGAGAGGGCGATCGTGCAGACCAGCAGGACGACCGAGGCGGCCGCGGCCAGGCCGTAGTTGTTACGGGTGAACGCGGCGTCGTAGATGTACATGCTGGGCGAGAAGCGCGAGCTGATCATCGGGGTCGACTGGCTCAGCAGCATCGGTTCGGTGAACAACTGGAGCGCGAAGATCAGGGTGAACATGGCGACCATCACGACCGACGAGCGCACGAGAGGCGTCTTGATCTGGAGCGCGGTGCGGACGGGGCCGGCACCGTCGACGACGGACGCCTCGATGACCTCGCGAGGCACGGCCTGCAGAGCGGCGTAGAAGACCACCATGTTGTAGCCGAGGTTGCTCCACAGCGCGATGTTCACGATCGAGGGCACCACCGTGTGCACCCCGAGGAAGTCGATCGTGATGTCGGCCTTGCCGAGGAGGTCGATCACCGGGCTCAGCCCCGGCGTGTAGAGGTAGAGCCAGATGACGGCGGCGATGATGCCCGGCACGGCGTGCGGCAGGAAGAGCGCGAGCTGCGCCCAGGAGCGCAGCCGTACCACGCCGGAGTCGAGCAGCAGCGCCAGTGCGAGCGCGCCGATCACCATCAGCGGGATGTAGATGACGCAGTACAGGACGACGGTGCCGAGCCCGCTCAGGAACGTCGGGTCGCTCAGTACGGCGGCGTAGCTGCGCATGCCGACGAAGACGGTGCGCTCCGGGCCGAAGCCGAGCCCCGGCTGGTCGTCGCTGAAGAAGCTGAGCCAGACGGCGGTCCCGACGGGGATCAGGAAGACGGTGACCATCAGGATGAAGAAGGGGGTCATCAGGGCGCCGGCCGCGCCGAGTTCACGGCGGCGGGCCGACTTCCGCCCGGTGCGCGGGGACGTGGTGGACGCCGGCGCCGCCGCGGAGACGCTCGCGGGGGCGGAAGCCGGCGTGGTGACGGGGGTGGTCATCGAAGGTCACCTGCCTCTCTGCTGCTGGGAAGGGGGACGGATCACGGGTCAGCTGCTGTGCTCGGTGGTGGACAGGCCCAGCGCCCTGAGGTCGGGCATGGTGCCCCGCTGGGCCGCGCGCACGGATTCGAGCACCGAGCCCTGGCCGCCGCCCAGCCGGGCGAAGCCGTCCTGCATGACCTTCTGTGTGGCGGTCATCCGAGGTCCCCAGATCCAGCCGTCCCGGATCTTGTCCGCCTCCTGCTCGAACAGGGTGTAGATGTCCTGGCCGTTGTAGTAGGCGCGGTCGAAGGCCTTGCGGCCGACGGCGACGAGACCGGGGGCGGCCGGGTACTGGCTGCTGGCCCCGCTGGAGAGCCGGGCCCGCAGCGCGTCGGGGTGCGAGACCTGCCACTCGATGAACTCCAGGGCGGCCTCGGGGTGTTCACTGTCCTTCGTGACCGCGAAGGTCGAGCCGCCGTGGGTGCCGACCGCCGCGTCCGCCGCTTGCCACTGGGGGAGCGGTGCGACGGCCCACTTGCCCTTCTGGCCGGGACGGGCCTTCATCTGGGCTCCGGCGTCCCAGGCGCCGCTGAGCCGGACCAGGATCTTGTCGGTGCTGAGCAGGGCGTCGTACTGCCTGCTGTCCACGGGCGTCATGGAGACCAGGTCCTGGTCGATCATCCGTTGCCAGTACGCCGCGACGCGCCGGCTCGGTTCGTCGGCCAGCGACACGTTCCAGGCGCCGCCGCGGGTGTCGAACCACTGGGCACCGGCCTGCCAGGCGAACGCGGCGAACTGGAACCCGCCGTCCGTGGCGAGGGCCGTCAGCCGGCGGTCGGGCGCCTTGCGGCGCACGGTGCGGGACGCCTCCTCGAACTCGTCCCAGGTGCGCGGAACGTCGATTCCGTACTGGTCGAAGAGGTCGGTGCGGTAGTGCATCACCATCGGCTCGACGTCCAGCGGAAGGCTGAAGACGCGCTTGTCGAAGGTGGTCAGCGCCAGCGCCTGCGGCAGCAGTCTGGACCGGAGCGAGTCGCTCACCATGTCCGTGAGTTCCCGGGCGACGCCGTCGATGGCGAACCCGGGGAGCTGGGGGTACTCGATCGTTGCCACGTCCGGGGCGTTGCCGGCCCGGGAGGCGTTGCTGAGTTTCGCGTAGCCGCCCTGGGGTCCCGAGGGGATCTGCTGGAACTCGACCTGGATCGTGTCGTGCGTCCGGTTGAACGCGTCCACGACCTCCTGGCTGCCGCGCAGGGCGGACCAGAAGGTGATGTGCGTGGCGTTGCGGCCGGACTTGTTGCTGACGGTGCTGGTCCTGCTCGTGCTGTCCGCACCCGATGTCCCACCGCTGCAGGCGCCGAGAGCGCCCGCCAGCGGTACTGCGGTCATCGTGGCGAGCACGGATCGACGGCTCTGTCGACCGGGCATGGGCGCCTCCCGCGGCTCCTGAATGAAGACACGGGGAATCCTGATCGGCTGATCGATAGCGGTCAATAGATCGATCAGAAGAAAAATAAGGCGGTCAAACGCTCAATCCAGTGCGGCGGCGACCACCTGCGCCGATCCGCGGACCTTGAGCGCGGGCAACAGCTCCGTCCTGCGCACCGGACCGGCCGCCCCGGGAGCCCCGGACAGCCGGTGCAGCAGCAGCTCGGCCGCAGCCCGGCCGATGTCCGCCTTGGGCGGTGCCACCGCGGTCAGCGGGGTGCTGCCGAGCGCCGCGACCACATCGTCGTACGCGACCACCGAGCAGTCCCGCGGCACCTGCACCCCGCTCTCCGCCAGGCGTTGCACCAGCATCAACGCGTCCACATCGCCGTGCAGTACGGCAGCGGTCGCGCCCCGCTCACGCAGCAGCGCGGCGAGATCGAGTGGCGCCCCTTCGCCCCGGGGCAGCCCGCTGCCCTCGTACCCCGCCTCGGAGGGGCCGGGCCCGGGCACCGCGTCCGGAGAACTCAGCACCACCGTCCAGTCCTCCACCTCGGGCCTCGCCGCCGCGACGGCGGCGAAGGCGGCCCGTACCGTACGCGCCGTCGGACTGTCGTCGCGGGCGGCCAGCACGATCCTGCGGTGGCCGAGCGACACCAGGTGCTCCACGGCGAGGTGGATCCCGTACCAGTGGTCGGAGCAGACGGAGTCCAGGGCGTGCAGGGCGCTGCCCGGCCGTGGCCGCCGCTCCATCAGCACGGTCGGCACGCCCACGTCCGCCAGCCACCCGTAGTCGAGCTCCTCGGAGAGCGCGTTGCGCCACCTCGGCGCGATCAGGAGACCGCGCGCGCCGTCCGCCAGGGCCCGCTCCACCAGGGGCCGTTCCGCGCCTGCCGACTGCGGAGCGATGTGCAGGGCGATACGGATCCCGGCATCCTCCAGAACGGTCCGGGCGCCGTGCAGGGTCTCGTACAGGTACGAATGCCGCTCCGGTACGACGAGGGCCACGGCGCCCCCGTCGCCGGCGGGATCGACGCCCCGCGGCTCGGGCACGACCGGCGGCCCCGCCGGATCGCGCACCGGCCGGGCCACGCCGTGCCCGCGCCGCAGCCGCCCCGCGCGGGCCAGCTCCTCCACGTCCCGCCGCACCGTGACCACGGAAACGTCCAGTTCGGCCGCGAGCGCGCTGACCTTGACCGGGCCGCGCGACTCCACCACCGCCAGGATTCGCCGACGCCTGAGTTCAACCGGCTCGCGCATGCTGCTGGCCCCCTGTGCGTTGTGCGTTTGAACGCTTCGTGTGAGCGCTTGGAGCGCAGCATAGTCATGCGTCCGTGCGGGCTCGCCCGAGGCCGGACAGCGCAGGGATTACCATCTGTCCCTGGCATGGACACCCTCACTCTCTGGCAACTGGCGGCACTGGCCGCGGCATCCGCACTCGTCGGCTTCTCCAAGACGGCCGTCAGCGGTGCCAACACGATCAGTCTCGCGGTCTTCGCGGCCGTACTTCCCGCCCGCGAGTCCACCGGAGTGCTGCTCCCGATCCTCATCGCCGGCGATGTGCTCGCCGTGCTCACCTACCGGCGCCATGCGCACTGGCCGACCCTGCTCCGGCTCTTCCCCGCCGTCGCCGTGGGCGTGGTGGCAGGAACCCTGTTCATGATGTGGGCCGGCGACGCGGCCGTCCGGACCTCGATCGGCGCGATCCTGGTCCTCATGGCGGGGGTCACGGTCTGGCGGCGCCGCACCGCGAACGCGGGCGAGGAACCGGCGGCCGGCACGGGCCCGCCCACCGCGGCCGAGCGCCTCAAGGCCCGCTCGTACGGTGTGCTCGGCGGGTTCACCACCATGGTCGCCAACGCGGGCGGCCCGGTCATGTCGCTCTATCTGCTCTCCGCGGGGTTCCGCAAGCTCGGCTTCCTCGGCACGTCGGCGTGGTTCTTCCTGATCGTCAACACATCCAAGGTGCCGTTCAGCGTGGGCCTCGGACTGATCGACGCGCAGTCGCTGCTGCTGGACGCCTGCATGCTGCTGTTCGTCCTCCCGGGCGCCTGGATCGGCCGGAAGTGCGTGGACCGGATCAACCAGCAGCTCTTCGAACGCCTGGTCATCGGTGCCACGGTGCTGGGCGGCCTCCAACTCCTGCTGAACGCATAGCGGGGCCCTCCCGGATCGCGGTGATCCGGAAGGGCCGTCGGACGAGGGGGCCGCGTCCGTCGGACGAGGGGGCGCGTCCCTCAGACGATTCCCTCCTCGATCTCCGCCTGCTCGCGCGCGTTTCCGTACGCCGACGGCGTGCCGTACGAGCCACGGGCGACGAACCACCACACGGTGGACAAGGCCAGCACGGCGACCAGGGCTATCGACGCGTAGTTCATCGAGTCGATCGTCACCGGGGACCTCTGCGGCAGCAGGAACAGCACGGTCACGAGAACGACCCACACCACGGCGATCCAGCCGACCGGCTTCGACCAGCGGCCCAGGTGCCACGGCCCCCGCTCGAAGCGGTCACCCGCGCGCAGCTTCAGGAAGATCGGGATGGCGTACGCGGGTGTGATGCCGATGACGTTGATCGCCGTCACGGCACCGTACGCGGTCGCCGAGTACAGCGACGGAAGGGCGAGCACCCCGGCGACGACGACCGACAGCCACACCGCGTTGACCGGTGTCTGCGTGCGGGCGCTCACCTTGCGCCACAGCGAGGAGCCCGGCAGCGCGTTGTCGCGGCTGAAGGCGAAGACCATCCGGCTGGTGGCGGCCACCTCGGCGTTGCCGCAGAACAGTTGCGCGGCGATCACGATCAGCAGCATCGCCGTGGCGCCCGAGGTGCCCAGCGCGTCGATCAGGATCTGGGCCGGCGGTACTCCGGTGGAGCTCTCCTGGGCGCCCGCGTAGTCCTGGATCGCGAACGTCAGCCCGGCGAGCAGCACGAAACCGGCCAGCCACGAGACCCAGATCGAACGGACGATGCCACGGGGCGCCGAGACCGAGGCGTCCGAGGTCTCCTCCGACAGGTGGGCGGAGGCGTCGTAACCGCAGAAGGTGTACTGCGCCAGGAGCAGCCCGATCGCCGCCACGTAGAGCGGGTTCTCCCAGCCCGTGTCATTGACGAACTCGGTGAAGACGAACGACGGCGACTGGTGGTGCGAGGGAACGATCGCGAGTACGGACACGATCACCCCGACACCGACCAGATGCCACCACACGCTGATCGAGTTGAGCACGCTGACCAGCCGGACGCCGAAGAGGTTCAGTACGGCGTGCAGCAGCAGGATGCAGAGGAAGATGATCATCGTCTTGCCCGGGGTGGGTGTGAAACCCCACTGCAGGTTCATCAGCGCACCGGTGAACAGCGCGGCGCCGTAGTCGATACCGGCGATCGCGCCGAGCAGCCCCAGCAGATTCAGCCAGCCGGTGTACCAGCCCCACTTGCGGCCGCCGAGCCGGTCCGCCATGTAGTACAGCGCCCCGGACGTCGGGTACGCGCTCGTGACCTCGGCGAGCGCCATGCCGACGCAGATGACGAAGAGACCGACCCCGGCCCAGCCCCAGAGCATCACGGCCGGGCCGCCGGTGGACATGCCGAAGCCGTACAGGGTCATGCAGCCGGACAGGATCGAGATGACGGAGAAGCTGATGGCGAAGTTGCCGAAGCCGCCCATGCGGCGGGCCAGCACCGGCTGGTAGCCGAGCTCGCGCAGCCGCTGCTCCTCGTCCTTGGGCGGAGTGGCGTCGGCGCCCTTCCGGTTCGAGGTGGATATGGACATGGGGGAGACCTCCGTGAGCGGAAGGGAAACGGTGAAGGACAAAGACCATGGGGAGAGCGGGGACACGGTCAGCCGTGCGGCCCCCGGCCGGGATCGCGGGCGGCGGCGAGGGCGCGGCTGCGGGCCCGCAGGAACACTTCCTCGGCGCCGCCGGGGTCCGTGGGCGTGCGGGTGCGGTACGCCCAGGGCAGTGACGTGAAGTACGGGCCGAGCTCCTGGAACACGGGAGCCGCGTCGGCGAACTGGAGTGCCCCCCACAGCGCGTGGGCCAGATGGTTGAGATCGAGCAGGGTGTGCGTGGCCCGCGCTGTGCGGTGGAACCAGATCTCCAGGGCGCGCAGGGCCTCGCGCTCCGCGTCCTCGGTGACCCAGTGCAGGTCGAGCGCCTTCTCGTGGCCGTTCTCGCGGCGGTAGCGCTCCACCCTCACGTACAGCGGCAGCACATGGAGCGCCGATCCGTCGGGTGCCGAAGACGCCGCCCACTGAACGAAGTTGACCGCCTCGGAGAGAGAGCCGCCGGCCCTGCGCGCATACACGAACTGGAGCATGCGGTGGTAGGCCTCGCGGTTGTACGGATCACGCTTGTCGGCCTCCGCCAGCAGCCCCCACGGCCCGGGGAAGAGCATGGGCCCCGGCGGATGCAACCGGTGCTCCTCCAGGCGCTGGCGCTCGTCCAGCTGGGAGAGGGCCAGCAGGCATACCCAGGGCACCGGGTCCGCGGGCGAGGCGTGGGCGGCCGAACGGCACGCCTCCCAGGCCTCCTGCCAGAGCTCCTGCCCGCTGGGATGGTCCGAGCGGCGGGCGCGGACCGCCCGCTCGACCGCGACCCGCGCCCGCATCACGGCGGCCGCGATACTACGCGGCTCCTCGGCCAGCCAGGCCTGTACCGCGTCCGATCCCGCGGCGACCGCGCCGAGCACCTGGGTCCGCTGGGTCCACAGGGTCCAGTCCGGGGTGCTCTCCAGCAGGTCGCGCATGGAGAGCCAGCGTCCGGTGCGCAAGTCCTGTAACGCGGAGCGCAGTTCGTTGTCGTGGCCGGCCGGGTGGTAGACCGGCCGGAAATCACTGTTGGCCATGGACGTGCTCGGCGCATGGTGGTGTCGGTCTCATCGATCCTCTGGACGTGGGGGGTGAAGCAGCAGTTGAAAAATGAACTGCTGTAAAGCGTCCGGTTGTTGCTCGGCGGTGAGTGTAGAGCCCTCCGTGCCGAACTCCCGAACGAATCGTGGATCTTCTTCAAGTCACCCGTGCAAACAGGAGGTTGAGCTCCTGGGTCGGGTTCCGGACGCACGCCTTGCGGGCGCTTGACGTAGCCGCCGGGCTGCACCACCCTGGGGTCCCGCGACCGAAGATCACGATTCCGTTCAAGCCACAGGGCTTGCGTACCGCTGGAGACCCGATGACAGGCCCGGTACTCGCCGTGGACCAGGGCACCTCCGGAACGAAGGCGCTGGTGATCTGTCCCGAACGGGGCGTGATCGGTTCCGGTTCCGCTCCGGTGCGCCCGCGGTACGGGCCCGGGGGAGCGGTCGAGGCGGACCCCGCCGAGCTCCTCGGCTCGGTCCTCGACGCCGGGGCGCAGGCCCTGGCCGAGGCGGCCGAACCGGTGGTGGCCGTCGGGCTCGCCAACCAGGGCGAGACCGTGCTCGCCTGGGACCCGGACACCGGGGAACCGCTCACCGACGCGATCGTCTGGCAGGACCGCCGGGCCGAGCGGCTCTGCGGCGAACTCGCGGTGCACGAAGAAGAGTTGAAGCACCTCACCGGACTTCCGCTGGACCCGTACTTCGCCGCGCCCAAGATGGCCTGGATTCGCCGGGAAATGACAAGGGAGGGCGTCGTCACCACCAGCGACTCCTGGCTGGTCCACCGGCTCACCGGCGCGTTCGTCACGGACGCGTCGACGGCCGGCCGCACCCAGCTGCTCGATCTCGACGACGTCGACTGGTCGCCCGCCGCCCTGGAGATCTTCGGTCTGGGCGGTGAACGCCTGCCGTCCGTGGTCGACGCCGCAGGGGCGTTCGGTACGACGACCGCGTTCGGCGGCGACCTCCCGCTGACGGGCCTCCTCGTCGACCAGCAGGCCGCCCTGCTGGCGCAGGGAGCCCTGGAACCGGGCACCGCCAAGTGCACCTACGGCACCGGCGCGTTCCTCCTCGCCCAGACCGGCCCCGTACCGCGCCGGGGTTCCACCGGCCTGGTCAGCTGCGTGGCCTGGCGGCTCGGCGGACGGACCAGCTACTGCCTGGACGGACAGGTCTACACGGCCGCCTCCGCCGTCCGCTGGCTCACCGACCTCAACGTGATCTCGGGCGCCGCCGACCTCGACCCCGTCGGCGGCGGCGTCCCCGACTCCGGCGGCGTCACCTTCGTACCGGCGCTCGCCGGCCTTGCCGCCCCCTGGTGGCGCGGCGACCTGCGCGGCTCGCTGACGGGCCTGAGCCTGGACACCACCGCCGGCCACCTCGTGCGGGCGCTGTGCGAGGGCATCGCCGCGCAGGTCGTCGAGCTCGCCGACGCGGTGGCGGCAGATCTGGGTTCGCCGCTGTCCGCGCTCCGCGTCGACGGCGGACTGACCCGCTCCGCACTCCTCATGCAGACCCAGGCCGATCTGCTGCAACGGCCCGTCGAAGTGTCCGCGCTGCCCGATGTCACCGCACTCGGCGCCGGAGCCGTGGCCCGGCTCGGCCTCGATCCCGGGCTCGCCCTCTCCGAGGTCGTCCCCGCCTGGCGGCCGGCCGCCGTGTACGAACCACGGATCGGCCCCGAGGAGGCGGCCGAGCGCCTCGCCGGGTTCCGGGCGGCCGTCGAAACCCTGCTGGAACGGTCATGAGCCCAGGCGGGTTGGCCCGATGACGCCCACCGTCACGACCGCCGGGGACCCGCTGCCCGCGCTGCCCGGCGGAGCCCCGTACGACGTCACCGTCATCGGAGCGGGCGTCGTCGGCACCGCCATCGCACGCGAACTGGCCCGCCACCCCCTGCGAACCGCTCTCGTCGAGGCCTCGGACGACATCGGCGAGGGCACGTCCAAGGCCAACACCGCGATCCTGCATACCGGTTTCGACGCCGTACCCGGCTCGATGGAGGCCCGCCTCGTACGCGAAGGACAGCACAGACTCTCCGCGTACGCCGCGGAAACGGGCATCCCCGTCGAACGCGTCGGCGCCCTCCTCGTCGCCTGGGACGCGGAACAACTCGCCGTGCTGCCCGCCCTGCTGGCCAAGGCCGAAGCCAACGGCTACCACGCGGCCCGACTGCTGGACGCCCATGCGGTCGCCGAGCGGGAACCCCACCTGGGCCCGGGAGCACTCGGCGCGCTGGAGGTCCCCGACGAATCCGTCATCTGCCCCTGGACCACCCCCCTCGCCTTCGCCACCCAGGCCGTCCGTGCGGGGGTCCACCTGCACCTGGACTGCCCGGTCAGCCAAATCGAACCCGGGCACACGGTCCACACCCTGACGACCGGCCGAGGACCGCTGCGCACCCGCTACCTGATCAATGCCGCCGGACTGTACGCCGACGAGATCGACCGCCTGCTCGGCCACGACGTCTTCACCGTCACCCCGCGCCGCGGCCAGCTCATCGTGTTCGACAAGCTCGCCCGCGACCTCGTCCGCCACATCCTGCTCCCCGTCCCCACCGCCGAGGGCAAGGGCGTCCTGGTCGCACCGACGGTCTTCGGCAACGTCCTCCTGGGCCCCACCGCCGAGGAACTCGACGACAAGGCCGCCACCGAATCGACGCGGGACGGCATCGCCCTGCTGAGGGAGAAGGGCCGCAGGATCCTGCCCCGGCTCCTCGACGAGGAGGTGACCGCCGTCTACGCGGGGATGCGGGCGGCCACCGGCCAGGAGGACTACCGCATCCAGGAGTACCCCGGCCTGCGCTACATCGCCGTCGGCGGCATCCGCTCCACCGGGCTGACCGCGTCCATGGCCATCGCGGACCACGTCACCACCCTGCTCGCCCGGACCGGACTCGACCCGGGCACCCCCGCCGAACTGGAACCCCTCACCATGCCGGACCTCGGCGAGGCGAGCCGGCGCCCGTATCTGAGCGCGGACCTCATCGCCCGGGACCCGGCGTACGGCACCCTCGTCTGTCACTGCGAACGCGTCACCGCGGGCGAGATCCGCGACGCACTGGTCTCGACCCTTCCGCCGCGAACCGTGGCGGGCCTGGCCCGCAGGACCCGGGCCGGCAACGGACGCTGCCAGGGCTTCCACTGCGGGGCCGGGCTCCGCGCACTGATCGAGGGGACACGGCCATGACTCGACGCGAACGGACCGTCGACGTGCTGGTCGTCGGAGCGGGACCGGCCGGACTGGGCGCCGCGGCCGAACTCGCCGCATCCGGCGTACGACGCGTCGAGGTCCTGGAACGCGAACAGACCGCCGGCGGCATCCCGCGCCACTGCCACCACGCGGGATTCGGCAGCGGCCGTACGGGCGGTGGGACGAGCGGCCCCGAGTACGCACGCCGGTGCACGGCCGCGGCCACCCGGGCCGGTGCCACCCTGCGCACCGGCATCACCGTCACCGGCTGGGCCGGACCCCACACCCTCGACGCCACAGGACCGGGCGGGCTCGAACGGATCACCGCCCAGGCCGTCGTCCTCGCCACCGGAGCCCGCGAACGCCCGCGCAGCGCCCGGCTCGTCCCCGGCACCCGCCCCGCGGGCGTCTACACCACCGGCGAACTCCAGCAGGCCGTCCACCTCCACCACCAGCACATCGGCACCCGCGCCGTGATCATCGGCGACGAACCGGTCAGCATCGCCGCGGCCGAGACCCTGCGCACCGCCCAAGTCGCGGTCGTCGCCCGGGTCACCGACCGCCCGCCGGCCCTCCCCGCAGCCCTGGGTCCGCGCCACGGAGCCCCGCTCCTCACCCGCACCACCGTCACGGCGCTGACAGGCCGCCCCCGGCTCACCGGGGTCGCGGTGCGCCACCAGGACGGCCGTACGACGACCCTGCCGTGCGACACCGTGGTGTTCACCGGCGACTGGATCCCCGACCACGAACTGGCGCGACGCGGCGACGTGCCTCTGGACCCCGGTACCCGCGGCCCCGCGTACGACGCCGCGTACCGCACCCGCGCCCCCGGGGTATTCGCCGTCGGCAACCTGCTCCACGCCGTCGAGAGCGCCGGCACCGCCGCGGCGGAGGGCCGGGCCCTCGCCGCCCCCGTACGGCACCATCTGGCCACCGGCGCCTGGCCGGCCGGGCTGCCCGCGCTTGCCGTCGCGGCTCCGCTGGCGTGGATCGCACCCAACCTGCTCGGCCCCGACGGGGAGCGGCCGCTGCACGACCGCTTCATCCTGCGCACCGTCCGGCAACTGACGGCCCCGGTGCTCGTGGCCCGTCAGGACGGGCGGGAGCTTTACCGCCGGAGGCTGCTGCGGCCCGCCCGGCCGGGCCGCCCCCTCCACCTGCCCGCGGGCTGGCTGGAGCGGGCCGATCCGCACGGCGGCACCGTGCGCGTCTCGGTCGGCTGACCGGGTCCGCGGCGAAACCGGCACGGAGGGCTCAGGGGATCAGCAGCCAGTCCGAACCGATCGCCGCCACCAGCCCGACCCCCAGCAGCCAGCTGCCGAGCCGGGTCCTGCCGTTCCTGCTGAGCTCGATCACGATCCCGCACAGGATCAGCGCGAGCCCGTACACCCCGACCACCAGGACCGAGGACCTGCTCGCGATCCGCAGCCCGAGTACGACCGCCATCGCCGCCATCCCGACCGAGGAGAGGACGATGCGCAGGCGTCTCGCCTGTCGCGGCGTGAGCCGCCGGTCCTCGGCCTCCGCTGTATCCCCGGATGTGGATATCGGTGCGGATATCGGTGCGGTTGTCGGTGTGTCCAAGGCCTGGCTCTGGTCCTGGTCCTGGTCCTGGTCAGAAGTGCTCATGACGCCGGATGGTAATGGTTTCGCGCGGCACTGTTCACCGCTCTCGGTCAAGGGGAGGGAAAGTAACGGGAGTCAGGCGCCATGCGACGGGTCCGGCGCCCGCGCCTTCAGCCGTCCGCCCCAAGCCGCGGTGCCTCGGCGGCCGCGTCGACGGCCGGAGCACCCGCCTCCTCCACCCGCGCCGCCAGGTCCAGGGCCCAGCCGGTCAGCGCGCCGATGGCGATCCCGTGCACCGTGACGACCGAGGCATCGGCGAAGGCCTCCGCCGAACCGCCGGACGCGGCGAACTCCGTCAGCGCCGCCGCCCCGCGTCGCAGCAGCCGTGCCCCGCCCGTCGCGTTCCCCCGAGCCGCGTGGGTCAGCCCGACGGCCAGCTGGGCCAGGCCGCGCCACAACTCCCGTTCCGCGTCGGGGCCCGACTTCCACGCGTCCTCGAAGACCTCGTGCGCGTGGAACGGCATTCCCGCGTTCAGCAGCCGCTGCGCCTCCCGTACGGTCTCCTCGGGGGCGCGGACCACCCCCTCGGGCTGCCGCTCCACCCCCGGCGTGCCGTACGGCAGAGGGCGTCCAAGCCCGTCCCGGGGGCGCGCATTGTGCGCCCGGCCCTCGGTGTTCCGGTCCCTGCGAGTCTCGTCCACCCCTCGATTGTGCCTCGCACCTGCGACGAACTGCCTGAACCCCTGTCGGTGGGCCCCCGCGCACGACTAGTCTCGACTGTCACCGAAACGACTTTGAGGGAGGGTAGGCATGAAGCCGTCCCGGCCGCTGTACGAGCGAGAACCGGAACTCGCCGCCGCCGCACAGGCCGTTGACGCACTGTGCGGCGCGCAGGCGACCGGCGGGCTGCTGGTCTTCAGCGGCGAAGCAGGCATCGGCAAGACAGCGCTACTGGCCGAGATCCAGGCCATGGCGGCCGACCGGTGCACCGTCTGGTCCGCCAGGGGCGGCGAGACGGTCACCTCGGTGCCGTTCCACGTCGTACGCCAACTGCTCCAGCCCGCGCTGGACCAGTTCCCCGCCGACGACGTCAAGGCCCTGTTCGGGTCCTGGTACGAGATCGCGGCCCCGGCCCTCGGCCTCTCCGAGCCGACCGGCCCGCAGCCGGACCCGCAGGGTGTGCGCGACGGCCTCGACTGGGTCGTCTCCCGGCTCGCCTCCCGGCTGAGCCACCGCCCGCTGCT
Source organism: Streptomyces sp. NPDC050422 (assembly GCF_044458665.1). Lineage (NCBI taxonomy): Bacteria > Bacillati > Actinomycetota > Actinomycetes > Kitasatosporales > Streptomycetaceae > Streptomyces > Streptomyces sp. NPDC050422. The sequence goes on along the minus strand of NZ_JBITIE010000027.1, from coordinate 2,630 downwards.
GCTCATCATCGACGACGCGCACTGGGCGGACGGCGAATCGCTCGCCTGGCTCGCCTCGTTCACCGCCCGGCTCGGCGAAGTGAAGGTCCTGGTCGTCCAGGCGCACCGCCCCGAGGAGCTCGCGGCCCGTGAGGCCCAGCGCACCACAGCCGGCAGCCATCCGGCGCAGGTCCGGGTCGCCCTGCGCGCGCTCACCCCCGACGCCACGGCCGAACTGGTCCGGGCCACCCTCGGGGAGCACGCCGACGACCCGTTCTGCCGCGAGGCATGGGCCGTCACCGGCGGCAACCCCTACGAGGCGGTCGAGCTCGTCGCCAAGGTCCAGGACAGCGAACTGCCCCCGCTGGAGGAGTCGGCCGGACTGCTGCGGGAACTCGGCGCGTCCGCCCGGGGCAGTGGCCTCGTCACCCGGCTCGAACGGCTCGGCACCAACGCCAACCGGTTCGCCTGGGCCGCCGCCGTCCTCGGCACGGACATCTCCCAGGACCTCGCCGCCACGCTGGCCGGGATGAGCGCCGCCGAAGCGGCGGACTGCACGGCCCGGCTGCGCGAGGCCCGTATCGTCAGCGGTTTCGATCCGCTGGAGTTCGTACACCCCCTGATCGCCACCGCCGTCTACCGCTCCATTCCGCCGGCCACCCGCACCGCGATGCACGGCAGGGCCGCCTGGGCCATCACCCGGGCCGGACTCGGCCCGGCCGCCGCCTCCCGCCACCTGCTCGAAGTCCACCCCGACGACGACCAGGAGCTGGTCGAGCAGTTGCGGGCGGCCTCCAACCAGCACCTCGCGGTCGGCGCCCCCGAGGCCGCCCGCCGCTGCCTGGAGCGAGCCCTCCAGGAACCCCCGCGCCACGACGTGCGGGCCACGCTGCTCTACGAACTGGGCTGCGCCACCCTCCTCAGCTCGCCGCCCACCACCGTGCAACACCTGCGGGCCGCCCTCGACATGCCGGGCCTCGCCGACGATCTGCGGGTCGACGCCACGTTCCGGCTCGCCGCCGCGCTGTCGCACAACAACCAGCTGAAGGAGGCGGCGCTCGCCCTCGCGGCCGAGGCCGGGCGCACGGCGCCGGGCCCGGGCCTGATGCGGCTGCAGGCCGCCCACTTCCTCTGGGAGGGCATGCAGGCCACCGAGGAGGACGGCCCCGGCCGCTCCCGCCGGCTCGCCGCCAACGCCGACCACCTCACCGGCCGGGACAACGCCGAACGGGCGCTGCTCACGCTGCGCGCCTTCGACGCGATGCTGCGCGGCGAGAACGCCCAGCTGATCGTGGACCTCTGCGAACGCGCCCTGGTCAACGGCCACCCCGCCCGCGGCCTCGGCTGGACCGACACCGAATGGGGCTTCGAGCTCCCGACCCTGCTCGGCATCACCTACGCCTTCACCGACCAACTCGACCGCGCCGAGGAACTCTTCGGTGAGGCCGTGCGCGCCTTCGAGATCTCCGGCTGGAGCGGCGCCCACCTGGCCTTCGCCCACACGCTCCTGGGGCTGGTCCACCGTCGTCGCGGCCGCCTGGCCGAGGCCGAGGGTTTCCTGCGTGAGGGACTCCGCCTCGCCGACCGCGTGGGCAGCGGACTGCCGGTCCACTGGGACGCCGCCTGTCTGCTCATCGACACGCTGCTCGCCCGGGGCCGTGTCACCGAGGCACGCAAGATCGCGGACCGGTACGACTTCGGCCCGCCTTATCCCAGCGCCATGGTTCTGCCCGACGCCCCGTGCGTCCGCGGTCGCCTGCTGCTCGCCGAAGGCCGTACGAAGGAAGCGGTCACGGAGCTGGAGGCGGCCGGCCAGTCCCTCGAACCGCGCGGCAGGTTCAACGGCGTCTGGGGCCCCTGGGCCGGTGACCTGGCCCGCGCCCTGGCCGACGACGACCCGGGCCGCGCCGCCCGGATCGCCAATTCCTCCAGGGTGCACGCCGAGCGGTTCGGCACGGACACGGCGATCGGCGAGGCACTGCGCTGCGTCGCCCTCTTCGCCCGCCCGGACGAGGCCGCCCAGCTCCTGGGCGAGGCGGTCCGCCACCTGGAGGCATCGCCGTCCGGCTACGAGCTCGCGCTCGCCCTGTTCGACCACGGCGTTGCCACCCGGTCGCCGCGCGAGCTCGCCCGGGCGCACAAGCTGGCCACGGCCTGCGGTGCCGAAGGGCTGGCAACCCGCGCCCAGCAGGCACGGGCGTCGATCCGGTCCACGGAGTGAGGTAATGTTTGTCCTGCGCAGCCGCCCGGCAGGACCGGGGGACTGGTCAGCGGGACGTGGCGCAGCTTGGTAGCGCACTTGACTGGGGGTCAAGGGGTCGCAGGTTCAAATCCTGTCGTCCCGACTCGCGAGAGTCGTAGATCGAGGGCCGGTCTCGGAGAAATCCGAGACCGGCCCTCGGCGGTTCCCGGGGACACCCTCGGCCCCGTCGACGATTCGCCCCCGCAGGTGGGCGGCGGTGAGCGTTTCCCACCTCACGTGATGCGGCGGGCTGAGCAGGCGAGGCCTGCGCCGAGAATTCCGAACAGAGATTCCCCGCCACCTCCCGCAGTTCGGCTGCTTTGCAAGGCTGCGGTAATAGGCTTTGGGTCGATTGCGCTCATGCCCGCTCCTGATGGGGAAATGGATGAGGAACTGTCAACTGTCGATC